>NZ_KV440954.1:1809-41627 GCF_001636425.1 Heyndrickxia acidicola | reverse complement strand
TATTTTCAGAATGCTTGGGAATACAGGCCCGTGAGATCAGAACCCCTTTATCACCTTGCAAGGATACTTAGAGAGAAATCAAAGCATCATCTTTCTTTACTTTATGCCCAAAAAGGGAAGCAAATACCCTTTCCAAAAGAAGATATCCTTTTTGTTGATTATCATGTTTATGATTATCTGTTCGATTATGAAATATCCATTAGTGCCAACTATATTGAATCTGAGTATTCTAAGGGAAAATCTGCATTCGAGTCTCTTCAAGCTAAAATTGATCAATTACCCGAAGCCATAGCGAGGTCGGTGGAGAGCAATGCAAAATTTTACAAGTCTTAACTACTCGTTTTATGCTTGCTGGTTGTTGAGAAAAGCATTGATTTCTTTTGGAGTCAATGCTTTTTGTCTTTATTTGTTTCTTTTTTTACAATAGTCTTGTAGACTTACAATTCCTTTTCTTACTAACCGGAGTTTCATCCTTTTGTGTACTTATGGATTGATGAGAAGATTTTCTCTCACTATTATTTTCACCAATTCCTGAACCTAAGCTAATGATCACCCAAGAGCAATTTCTTAAGAGAGTGATATTTTATTTCAGGAATCTTCAACTGCTTGGATACTATTTACATTATCTATTCTAGAGATTCTTAAGCTACAACTACATATTCGCAGATAAAAAAATCTCCCTGTGCAGGAGATTTCATAATTATTACGTTTTTGTTCTAAAAGTTCCTTAGTAATATGACTCACCAGTAATTCGATCTGTTGATTGTTGAATTCTTCGTTATAGTCCTTTTAATCCAAGGTAATTCCTTTTAATTTTTTCCAAGCTTTCCACCTATACTGCTCGATCGAAAGCTTGGAAACAGCTATACAATTTCAATTTGATTTTATCAGAGTTCCATATCCATTCGAAACTAACTTAATAATTTAATAACAATCGAAGCGTTTACGTTTGTTTGTGTGCCTCCTGCCAATGTCTGAAGGATAACTGCTGAAGCAGAAGAATGATTTACAAGGGTAATAACATCGCCTGCTGCTAAGGTGACTATAACCTGACCGGTGTTTTGCTGAGTGCCGGCACCTGAACCGTAGACTGTTCCCGCAATCGGCGCGCCATTGTCAAATAGAGCGAATTGGTTGGGCTCTACACCCGACACGGAGAAAGTAATCTCGTAGTCTCCTGCAACGGTAACTAGAATTGAATCTGTTCCTGGGGCATGAATAATTCCAGGTGTAATTACTCCATTGGAATCGAAAGTGACAGTAGCCTCTATAGGCACCGTTTGAGCAATTAAGTTGTAAATATATGCGTATTGGGATAACCCACCAGCTGCACCAGTAGCACCGGTTGCACCCGTGGCGCCAGTAGCACCGGTTGCACCCGTAGCACCCGTGGCCCCAGTAGCGCCAGTAGCACCTGTGGCACCGGCTGCACCGGCTGCGCCAGTAGCACCCGTGGCACCAGTCGCGCCAGTAGCACCTGTGGCACCGGCTGCACCGGCTGCGCCAGTAGCACCCGTGGCACCAGTCGCGCCAGTAGCACCTGTGGCACCGGCTGCACCGGCTGCGCCAGTAGCACCCGTGGCACCAGTCGCGCCAGTAGCACCTGTGGCACCGGCTGCACCGGCTGCGCCAGTAGCACCCGTGGCACCAGTCGCGCCAGTAGCACCTGTGGCACCGGCTGCACCCGTGGCACCAGTAGGCCCCGTTGGACCAGCAGCTCCAGTGATACCTATTAGTTGAGTTTGTAATACTTTCACAGTAAGATCCATAACGATTTGCTCGCGCAAGGTGCTAAAAGTTCCCTCAGGAGGTGCCATAATTGGTGAAAAATCAAGTTCAAAGAAAGTAGCAGAAACTAACTCACCAAAAGGCTGTTCATTATAATTGACGATATTTTGAAAGAAAAATTTATCTAATCGTGGGACTTGACCATTTAGCTCAGTAAGAAAGTTGGATTTTTTGTCTTCCGAAACACTGATAACTGGCGGTTTAAGGAATGTTGTAAGGTCCGCAAAACCCGAAAACGGAACATCGGCAATTCGATCCTGGAGTGGTGCATTACAATCAGCTGTAGCATATTCAATATTTTCACGAATATGCCCTGATACAAATAATTTGCCTCTTGTTACGTTGAAAAAGTTAGATCCGTCAATAGGTGCAAATGCAACGGGAACAAGTTTTACTTGATCTAAAAATACATTTTTCACCACACGCTTTATTTCTGTTGCTGCTGGAGAAAGCGGAATATCAACTTCTACAACAATTTGCAAGGTTGGGTCTGCTAATACAACTGGTGTTTTAATGGTTGGGGTAACACTTTGTGAAAGTGTAGTGTTTAATGGGATTAGTTCTGTTGATAATACGGGACAAACGGGGGCAAAATCTTCGTTAGTGCTACTTGTCCCTTCGTTATCACTCATAAAATTCACTCCTAATTTTATTTTAACTACGTCAATAGAGTATTCATTCATAAGAAATAGGACTGGGTAACTGTAATAATCAAATTGCTCATTTTTTAAAAGTTGGTTCCTTTTTTTAAGAGTAGAATACTTTCTTCATTATTTTCTGGATTTCATATTGAACATAACGAATGTCATGTTAACAAGAAATAATAAAAGGGGATTGGACATCTGTTTATCTAAATTTGCAATTGAGAAACTACCCTTGTTGAGTTAAAATCCTTGGTACGACTAATCTGAGTGAACATGTAATTTGCTGTTCTAATTTTGACAATATAGATAAATATTTATAAGACCGATTAGTACATTCTTGAACTTTACAGGGTTTATGTTACGTAGCAAGGCTACTTAGGCAGCTTTTTTTATTGTTGAAAGTAAGATTGTGAAGAAATGTACTTAAACGGGTGCTTTAGTTTAACAACTATGGATCGTCACAATGACGGTCTTTTTTGTGTTGGCAGGGTTTCGACCGTTAATGACGAATACTGTACATAACCAGAACGCAAGAACGAGGTGAAAACGGAGGAACATAACGAGCGAGCATACTGGACGAAAGAAGTTGCCGAGAGATTACAAATCGGTCACAGCACATTGAGAAAATATTGTCTTCACCTAGAGGAACATGATTATGAATTTGTTAAGGGTCAAAGAGGCAGTAGAGCCTTCGTGGAACGTGATATAACCGTCCTAGCGAAAATGAGAGATGTTCTAAACGAGCCGGGAACAACGTTCGAGGATGCCGTTTCTATAGCCTTAGGAGAACGAGGTGTAACGGGAATGCATGTCGTTCCCTCGCCCGAGTAACCTTCTACAGAGCAGGAGAACATGCCGTTACATGTTGCTACCTCGCTACAAATGACAGAGGAATTGTTGTCTGGTTTTCGTGACGACACGCTCGAAGAGGTACGGGAAGAAATACGGGAGATGTTGAGACAGCAGGCACTACGTGCTATTGAACGTGAGAACGAAGGAGACCGCTGAACTATAGGACGGGAAGAACAGCGAGAAAATAAGGCCATGGAACGTGACAAAGAACTGACGAAAAAACGTGATGAACAGTTAAGGGAACTGATCCGTGCCACACAGGAACTGAAACAGGCGCAATTAGAGGCAACAGCAGCGAGTCAAGAATCGAAGAAGGGCTTCTTTGCTCGACTGTTCGGAAAGTAGTTGTTGCACTACCGAAGCAGTTTAGTTGAAGAAATTTGAATAACTTTTAAAATATTTAAGACAAAATAAAAAAATGGAGTAAAATTTTATGGGCAAAAGAGTCTTGATTTGTGTGATTGCTGCAATTCTTTCCGTTGTTATTCGTTCCATACTTCGTGCCAATGGCATTCACAATTTTCTTAGCGAAAATTCAACTGGTCAAGTATTGATATTTTTGGTCATTTTTGTATTGATTTCTTTGTTTATAAAAAGAAGGACTCAAAGATAAGACTTATACTTGGCAAAATCTTATTCAAGTAACGGGTGCGTTAGTTTAATAAGTAATATTCGGAACCGAAAAGACTGATTAAGTTTAATCGGTCTTTTCTCGTTTCTATTGCATATAAATTATGTCGTTTCGAATCCTTTCCTACACACTCAATTCGTTAATAAAACTTCATTATTAACATTAATATTATTATTATTATTTATATTAGAAAGATCATCTTTTTAACTGTATATTTTCTCTGCCTAATCGTTCAATCCAGGGAACTTCTCCCATCTTTTATTTCCATTCTTTCTGTATACGCACTTATTCCCTACTGATTTTATGTTGATTCTTGACCCAAGGTAAGGATTTTATATTGTCTTCTACTTCTGGCAAACAACTAGGACAATAAACTCTTTCTAAATTAGGATTATCATCATTCACCATTGGCTTTAGTAATTCTTCTCTAAACTGTTTACCACAATAAGTACACATTTTCGTTGTTTCAAAAAACATTTGTACTTTTCCCCTTCCATGATCATAGTATAAAGTTTTCATTTTGTGAAACGCATTTACAAATATGTCTTTTTAAAAGGTAAAATAAGAAAAAAAGGCTCACAAATCGAGAACCTTTTTCTTTGTAGGTAAATTTTTCATTGGAGATAACCTTTTTGTTTTAATGCCCATTCTACTATGTCATTTACAAATTCTGATTTAGCCCCTTTACCTTCTCTTTGCTGCAGTTTATCTAATGCTCTTTTTACTTCCGGTTTAAAATAGATACCAACCAGTAATTTATCTGATTTCACATTTTTCTTATTAAGAATTTTATCAACATCATTATTAATATTAACATTTGTAATCGGGTTAACATTTACATCATTATTATTATTAGGTTCAGCTTGTACAGAACCTCCCATTAAAGACTGTCGGGGATCTCTTCTGCCACTCAATAATTTATTTTTAATGTCATTTGCTTTGGACATTTTGGTTCACTCCTATTCTCGTTTTCAATTCATCATAAAAAAGAATATATTGGTCTAGGGCTTCCTTAATTTCCTTATTTTCGAATAACCCATCAATCGCAATCCTGCCAGTAGCAGCTTTTCTTCTTATGATGGTTTCAAAAACTAAGTTAGAATATTCTTCTCCGATCAATTCAACGAATGCTTTAGAATCTGCTCTCCTGACATCATTCATGGTTCTTAGTATGCCCGCTATTTCAACTTTAGGATTCACATTTTCCTTTGCATATTCAACGGTTTCCATGAATCTTGGAATAGCTGTAAACGCCCATTTAGAACTTTCCGCCAAGATCACTACATAGTCACTGGAGCAAACTGCATTTACCATCGGTTCCGATAAAGATGGTGGTGTATCGATGATAATAAAATCATAATCATCTTTAATTGGCTCTAATAAATCATTTAAAGCTAATGAGATATTTCGGTTTTTATAATTTGAATAAAGTAACCTAGCTAAAGTTGCTAAATAATCATCAGCAGGGACAACATGTAATTTATCGGTGACTTTATGTATATAAGGTTTTATGTTTTCTTCCTCAAATGCTTCAAGAATCGTTTGTCCAGCGAATTCATCCGGTTCCATGTTCGTCAATAAATCTGTAACATTCCCTTGCGAATCCATATCTACTACTAATGTTTTAAATCCTTCACTTGCCAGAAGGTAGGAGATAATACCGGAAGTAGTGCTTTTCCCTACTCCACCCTTCTGGATGCCAAATGTTATAACCTTTGCCATATATAAGCCCCCAGTACAATTAGTTACATAAACACCCTTCTTTGGCCTGTTTTATTCTGCTAATCAATTAATCGTGAACTTTATCCAGACAACACATTAATACTGAATCCATTTCGATTTCAGTATTATTTTCCCCATCCTTTGGAAGATATGAGGTGTAGATCAATTTAATGTTACGCAGGTCTTCAGGCGATAAGAAAAGATTTACTCTCATTTCTTTCCCTCCTGATAGCTAAAAATCCTTTAAGAATATTAGACTTTTATTGATCCACACCCATGTTATTAATCCTGTCCGTTCTCCCAATTTGAACTGCTCCTGATTATTAATGTTAATGTTTTTGTTAATATTGATTATAGCATTCTGTTCTCATTAAGTGAACTCTATTCAAGAAATTTTTTCCCCGGCTTGAATTAAAATTTTTCGATCTTCATCCGTTAAATTATGGGGCTGATGCCTTGCTTTTAATCGAGCAGCCTTTAATCTTCCTTCATCCGTCCATTCAAAAGATTTTTCCGATACACCCTTTTCCAGATCATCAATGATGGTCGATTTCTCTGTTCTGATTGGCTTAGATGCTTTAGAATCGTCCATCGATTCTTTTTTACTTCTGTTGGTAAGATAATTCTTCAAAGAAGCCGTCATATAGGCTTTAAATCCATATTCATAATGATTTACCTTTAAAACATCATTCAGAACGCTTAGAAACTCTGCATGACCCGTTTTAGATGCATATTCTTGAAAGAGAATTTGAATTTCTAATGGAGCAATATGTAAGAGAATCAATCTATCAATCTTCTTTTCTAAGAACTCCACAATGGAAGAAGGTATATTTAATTTCTTCACTTCATCCTGGATAGATAGATTCTTTATATCTTTTTTAATAGATTTATCTTTTTTAATAGAACTATCTTTTTTATTTGTGATCCATTTTGAATCATCCAGATGATTCATTTTGACCCATCCAGATGATTCATTTTGAATCATTCCAGTCATATCAAGGGATGATTCAAAATGAATCATGCTTTTTTCCTTTGATTTATTCTTTGAATCCTGATTTTTTTCTTTCAGATCAGCATACTTATTTCTAATAGATTCAATGATTTCTGTATCATCACTGAACATTAAATTTGCAATCGCAGGGAAAAATAATTTGATAAACCGAACCGATCTGTCTTTCCCCTTTATATTAAACTGCTTATTATAGGTCTTTAATAAACCACGCTTTTCCATATCTTTATAGGCTCTTTGCTGGGTGGATCGGCTATAACCAGTTTCAATCTCACAATCCATTTGAATCCAATAAAAAGAACCATCATCCTGCAGCTTTCCTTTTTGCTCCCATCTTTCATATTGGCGAATTGTTTCAGAAAGCAAAATGGTATTGGTATCCCCGATCTTCCTTAATAAGCTTTTATTTACTTGGATGAATGCATTAGAACTCATCCAATCCAGTACAATTTTCTTTGCTTCAACTTTTACCTGTATCATTTCAGACATAATAAAAACCCTTCCTTTTCTAGTTTGAATGAAACATAGAAAGAGATGGGTAATTTAAGACCATTTGTATTTGTACTCTAATAAACTTAAATAAAATAAGTTTTCTTATTGAAAACAAAGCTTATCTCAGTTATAATGAGGGTACAAATTAATTGTCTTGAATTACCGGGGCCCCTTAAACCTTCGACTCGCCAAAGTTTTCAGGTTTAAGGGGTTTCTTCTGTTCTATGTATTGTTTAATGTCTCCAATTATACTATTAAATTCACAAAATGAAAACATATTCTTTTGCAAGATTCTCCATAATTGGTGAATCTTTTTTTATATTAACTATATCTTTCGATTTTTTAGTATGAAATGGATATTCATAAACGATTATATTTTGGTTTTTGGCCGGAACGATAAATAAATTGATAAACTGAACCGATCTGTCTTTCCCCTTTATATTAAGATTCGATAATGAATCATAATGATTATCTATATAGTATAAGCTTCGACAAATTTAGGGAAGGGTTAAAAAATTAACCCTTCCCGAGTTAAATATAAAATGGTATAATCTATAATTCTATTTAGACGGCACATGTTATGAAAAACTTTCTTAAACACTCCCTAAAGGAGGGCCTTTTTGCTAAATTACAATGCTAAAGTCTCTTTATAAATGGGGGTATTCCCTTTACAATAATAGCGAATCCTAGTTAATTTTGATGATTAATGTCAGTAGTTGGGGAGAAATAAATTTAATCTTTTCAAGAATTATAGAACATTACGTCTTAAATAATTTGGACAGGACTCCTTATTCGATTACGAATTACACGAAAGGATGTTAACCGATGTTCAAAACAGTTATTTTTGATTTTGACGGAACGCTCGTTTACAGTAGATCACTAGCTATTCAGCTTTTTAATGATTTTGCAGACAAGTATGGCTATAAAAAGATAAGGGATGATGAAGTTCAATACTTGTCTACACTTTCTATTCCCAATCGTCTAAAGGCATTGAAATGTCCGATGTATAAGCTACCAATGCTTTTAATTGATATGAAAAAGAAGTACAAAAGGGATGTTGTTACTCTAGGTTGCGTTGATGGTATTAGAGAAGTCCTTAGAGACTTAAAAAAACATGGATTAACTATTGGCATACTATCATCGAATTACGAAGAAAACATTAAAAGTTTTCTTGATAGTAATAAAATTGACAATTTTGATTTCGTTTACACTGCAAGCAATATCTTTGGCAAAGATAAAGCTATTCTGCGCTTGATGAAAGAAAAAGGAATAACTCCAAGTGAAATGTTATATATCGGTGACGAGCTTCGAGATATTGAAGCATGTAATAAAATTCATGTCCCTTGTGCAGCTGTTACATGGGGGTTTGAAGCTGAGGAGTTGTTAATTAGTGCCAATCCTCAATACATAATTCATGAGCCAGTACAAATTTGCAACATAATTAAGGAATGTTCAACATGATTTATTTGGTGCTTTTTTTTCTTCCATTGATAGTTGCTGTTTTGATCACTTTTTATTCCCAATTAGATTCATCTAAATGGGCTGCTGTGTTTCTTGTTAGTTGTGGGTTGGGTGGACTGAACAAAGTCATTGCCTATGTTATTTTTCCAATTATTAATCCTAATGGATTGTTCAAGATGGTTTTGTTATATATTGACCCATTGTTTAGTTTGATTCCACATACACTTTATCACTATGGATTATTAATGTATGCAATTGTCAATTCTGATTTTTTTTCGAAAAAATCCATAAAAACTTTTTCCTATACTTTATTGATTCCTGTATTTATTAGCTTCTTTATGCAACCTTGGAATCTAGCTGATAAAGACCAATATTTTTACATTACTCATGCTGTTTGGGTTGTTCCTTACAACCTTTACAGTTGTTGGTTGCTCGTTTCTTCTTACTTTAAAGAGAAGAACAAGCAAATTAAACGGAATCGTCTGGTTACAGCTTTTATTCTGGTTCCGACAATCTTAGCTGGTATGGTTTTCATTTATATAGCAAATATAATTGATATTCAACATTCTAAACAATATTACGAGGTAATACCTTATTTTATTGCCTATTCCTTTACTTTGTTTTTAATTTTTTCGTTATCTAATGGTGTCCTTGGAGTAAAAATTCGATTGGAAAGCCATATTTCAAGTCAAACAAGGTCTGCCGTAGCATCGGGTACCGATATTATTAATCACACCATGAAGAATGAGATTTCCAAAATAAAGTACCTTTCTGACCGCATTGATCGTTGGGTAGATCACAATGGAAAAGATGAATCCATGAAAGAAGTAACTGAAAAAATTTCAGAAATAAGCAATCATATAATGGATATGATAGATCATATTCGTTCGCAAACGGCTGAAATAGTAATCACAAGAGATAATCATATTCTTTCTGACATCTTGGAAAAAGTTACTGCTAACGTCAATATAGAAAGGAAAAATGTACAGATTACCGTGGACAGCCGATTTAATGGTACTCTTAATTGTGACCGAATTCATGTTGAAGAAGCACTAAATAATATCATCAACAATGCCATTGAAGCTATGGAAAATACTGAACGGCACATAACAATTTCGACGTTTGAACTAAAAAACTCAATCATTGTCCAGGTAGTAGACAGTGGTCATGGCATTCCAAAAGAACTTTTAGATAAAGTCATCAATCCATTTTTTACGACTAAGAAGGATTCAAATAACTATGGCTTGGGATTAAGTTATTGCTCTGAAATTATGGAAAAACATAGAGGTAATTTAGTAATAACCAGTGATTTGAAAGGAACCATTGTTAAATTGATTTTCCCAAGAGGTAGGAGGGACGACCATGGAGAGAATAAAAGTCATGCTGGTTGAAGATGAAGAGTTTTGGCGACAAAATATCACGTTTGAACTTAAACAAGTCCCGGATATACAATTAACGATTGTAGCTGCATCGAAATCAGAAGTTTTTAAGAAATTTTGCCATTCTAAAGTTGATGTTGCTTTGGTTGACCTTTGTTTGACCAAACATCAATTTGACGGATTAGAAGTAGTTAAAGAGTTGAAGGAGCGAAATTTAGAGCGAATTATTGTCCTTACAAGCATTCAGGATAAAGAAATTATTCTAAAATCCTTTGACTGTGGGACAATAAATTACATCACAAAATCATCTTGTAATGATATTGTTGCATCAATTAGAGACGCATATCACAACAAGGTTAGTCTTCATGCTGACGTTACAAATATACTTATTAATGAACTTAAAAGAGAAAGAAAGGTAAAAGTATTAACTCCTTTAGAACGTGAAGTTTATGAACTAAAAGAACAGGGGCTAAACAAAAAACAGATCGCTCATAAGCTTTATAAGTCTGTTGAAACGGTAAAAAGACAACTGAAAGTAATAAAAAGCAAAATAAATTAAAGGAATTATCCTTCAATTTATTTTGCTTTTTTATTTGGAACAGAAATTACTTTTAAATTAAAATTTAATATTTTACTATATATACAAATATTTGGGAAGGGTTAATTTTTTGACCCTCCTACTTCTTTTAAAAAACATGTACGCTATAAATAATGATTTATTCGTTATTGAATTGAAGGTGAGCAACATCAATAAATTAAAGGAAAAACGTCTGGAAAAAGGATGGTCACAACACAAACTTTCAGAAAGATCAGGAGTTCCACAGCCTACAATTTGTCAAATTGAAAATGGCAGTCGGAAATATCCTACACATGAAAATATCAGGAAGATTGCTAAGGCATTGGGAATCAACTTAGATGAACTTATGGATAGTTGAAATCTATTTTTTAATAGTCACTTTAACACGGCAAAAGGGGGAACTAGCTTGAATCAGACGACCCATATATATCGTACTGGTCTGATGAAAAACGCCAATTTTACCTTTGGATTTATTTATGAACCTGAAAAATATCAAACTATTGATAATAAAGTCCATCTAATCTATAAATTGGAAATGATGGCAGAGTTATATAATATTCCTGAACTAAAAGGTAATAAAGATTTTGAATCCATTTTAAAAATACTTAAAAATAATGATCTTAAACCCCGATAGAAGATGCCCTTCCGATCATGGAGGGGCATTTACAATTTAAATGGTCTGTTCGACTTGATAATCTGTAATCTTCCATCCATCCTCTGTATAAACCAGCTGCAACTTGATATTGTTGATCGTTTTAACCTTTGAATTATTCATCGTCAATTCTTGCTGAAATTTCACTCTCACTACTGCTGAATCATTTCCTGTCTTGTTATATTGTGTATCCATGATCTGTACAATTGAAGTTAAATCCTTCTGAATTCCTCCAAATTCGCCATTTTCCGTTTTACTTGTTGGTTGGCTTAATTTAGCCTTCGCCTTTCCTATCGTTTGATTTATGACCATTTCAGCAGGTTTTTTGACTTGCCCCGGTGCGTAAGAAAAATACATTACTACAAATTGATTCGCTATCCTATTTAAGTCCTTTTCATCATTGCCCTGTAACGCCTGTATTTCTCTTTTCTGGCTTGTTACTTGTTTTTCTAACATTATTACTCTATCACGTTCTTTCACCTTTATATCGTGTTCTGCGAGCCCGTATAATGAACTGCCGATTAATAAACAACCTAACGAAACGGTTAATATAGTTTGTTTCATTTCTATTTTCCCCCTAAGAATTGCATTGGATCCACGAACGTTCCATTCACCTGTGTTCCAAAATGAAGGTGCATTCCGGTACTGGAACCTGTCGAACCGCATTTAGCGATCATTTGATTTTGTTCTACCTTCTGCCCTGGCTTAACTAAGATTTTAGATAAATGACCGTAGACGGTCACAAGACCATTTCCGTGGTCAATATAAATCCTTTGTCCGTAACCCTGACTATGATTATTAGGGTTTTCCCATCCTTCACGAGTAACGGTCCCGCCTTTAGCTGCTACAACCGGAATCGGTTGGTGATTACAACTGAAATCCACTCCCTCATGAACGGTTGGAACTCCTGAAAATGGGTCTGAACGAACACCGAATGGGCTAGTTACAACATTTATAGTTACTGGTCTTACAAAGCCATTTTCATTTACAGGGATAAAATCTCCATAAGTGCCGCCAGTATAATATCTCAACACATGATCTACATAATTTGGGTCGCCATATGAAGTCCAATGTTGTTTCGCTGCCATCATTTGTGAAAATGCCAGGGCAACCTGTTTCGAATATCCTCCATGCTTCAAAGCATAATCAATGAATCCAGAACCGAAATTGTAAGATTGAATGACGATTTTCACATTCCCTTTCGCCTTTTTCATCAACTCGGAGAAATTTTTAACCCCTTGCTGAATGGATTTTACCGGGTCATTTAATGTATTAGGAGGTAAACCCAATGATTCAGATGATTGCATTGGATCACCGCCCCTACCTCCTGATTCTTGTTGCATTTGAGCCATTAATAATTCCACATAATCCGAAACACCATATTGTTTAGCAAATTCGGAAATAACCGGTTCATATTGCAAAACTAATGCTGTTACATTCGCTTTTCCGCCTTTTCCATCCCCGGTATAATCCGGGGATTGGTCTTGTTGTGTGCCGAAAAATAATATGAATATTAACCCAAATGTTAATGTTATTATTATTATTAATTCCTTCCAATTTTTAACGGCCAGAAATCCGATTTTAACGTACATCGGCATTCATCCTTTCACCGTAAAGAATGTTGTATTTTTCAGGGTTAATCAATTTCATTTCGGCTGGTGTATGATCTACACTCATATGAACTCGGTTATTCCCTACTACATAAATACCTTCGCCTTGTCTGAACTTGCTTATAATAAGTTCTTCTTCCTCTGACAATTTCAGAATTTCATTGTTTTTCAAATCAGCAATATCTTTATCTTTTAATGGGAGAATTAATTGGGAAATTGAATTTCCTATAATCGCTTGCCCGTAATTTCTTTGTCCTTCCTGTGCTGAAAGGAAATCGGCAATCTGTTGAGTGGCTACGGTACATCCTCCATGATATTTCCGAATCCGTTTATATATTTGATACACGAATTTCATTGCTCTTGGATTGTCCGGGTCTGCTATCGTGTGACATTCATCTATATTAAGCCACGTGAATTTTTCATGTATTGATGTAATTTCATCCCATAAATAAGATAGAGCATTATACATGGCTGCCGCCTGTGAATCGGATTCTTCCTCTAATTCCTTTAAATCAAAACTGATAAAATCATTATTTAAATCTACATTGGTATGACCATTGAACATCCGACTGTTAGACCCATATACATCCATATACAAAATATTTTTGAAATCCTGTAATTTATGATACTTTTCTTTGTCTTCAAGGATCTTATATAAATCTTCTAAGATAGGAAAATCCTTTGGTTTCAACTTAGAAAAATCTGTATCGAAATCAATTCCTTTTTCTTTATACATGGCGATAATCGCTTGTTCTAATTGAGCCATTTCTACGATTTCCATGTCTTTCTTTCTTAATTTGAAGAAGATTTTTAGCCTTTGAATCTTTTGAAATAATAACGGCTGTTCTTCCGATTCATCCAGATCATCCATGTATAGGTCAGCAGTATCCATCGTTGGCTTAATTTCTAAAATATTCACTACATGGTTACTCATTGGCGACATTTTAATGACCTGTCCGCCTACCTTCTTACATATCTTACTTATTTCACCTTCTGGATCAATAACAAAAACCCGATCCCCATTCATCCATTTTCGAAGTAAATCCTTTATTAGATAAAATGTTTTCCCCATCCCGGTCTGTCCTACAATGAATTCGTTATGGGAGGGTAAAACTTTTTGATCTATCAAAACAAGGCTATCGGTTGTAAGGTTTTTTCCTTTGATAATCCCTTTATTATGAAAGAGTTCCGATTCATCGAATGGGAACAAACTGCTTGCAGCTTCAGTATCAAAATTCCGATACGTCATTTCAGGAAGGGTATTCTCCATGATTGGGAGAACCGCCTTGAAACCATTAATCATGTTCATTTCAGCCTTTTCAATTCTTAATCCTCTTTTAAAAGCATTAATCTTTAACCTCTTGGATAATCGGTCTAATTCATCCAATGAACTTGCTTGTAAGTGCAGATACATATGAACATGGTAAATGCTTTTATTATCACCTGACATTAACTTTTCCAATGTACTTTCAGCAGCCTTTAATTTCTGCTCTAATTCTAATTTTCTTGCTGGCTTCATCTTGATTACTCGTTTTCCGTTCAGATCGGTATTTAATTCGGTGATTGATCTCTCTGTTTGTTTAATGTATTCATCACTGGGCTTCGGAACTAAATGAGTGGAGATTGTTAGATTACCTTTGAATCGATAAAGTTTAGAGAGGAAATTTCCTTTTGGATTTCGAGGATAATCAATCACTAAGAATGTGCGAACATAATTTTCACCTAATTGCATATATGAAGCTTCTTCTTTAAAGATAGGTGCCGGGGCGATCATATCCTTTATGGTCATGGATTTAGTTGGCACCTCTTGTTTGTTTGATAGCTTAATGGACTTTTTCATTATCATTTACCTCCCTCAATGATTTGTGGCACGAATGAACTTTCAATCGGTCTATTTTGAGCTGCTGTATAATCAAACAGAGCATGTAAGTAACGAATCATATCTAAGTCGGTCACTGGTTCGGCGGTTAAATCGAGTTCCGATAAACCTGAGATAATATCATCCTTCTTTTCCTCTAATTCCAACCGTGTTTCATATCTGGACTGTGGTGTATCCTCTTTTAACATTTGTGAAAAGATAACAAACCGATGCCTTTGCATAATGTCTTGGCTAACTTCAATTTCTCGAGCAAATTCTATATAAGATTCCTGCAGCATCCTTCGATATGGATTTTTAGTCTGGTTCAAGATCCTTTTTTGCTCTGAAATATAACTAGATAGATCAACAGGCATCGATACATTGGTAAATTGAATCGGAAAGCTAAGTGACATTAAAAACCCTTCAAATAGATCAAATAATTCATTACACTCTGCATTGCTCGCTAATTCTAGATTAAGAGCCGATACTTTTAGGCTCATGATCATTTTGTTTTCCGGTGTGATTAATACGCCTTCCTCTAAGTCTTTTAAAGGAATTAAATCTTGAATGGTCTTTTTCACTTTCTCCTGTTGTTTTGGACTGTTCGGCTTTGATTTCGAGTTTACTTTCATCGGATTCAGACTGAATGGCATTTATATAACCTTCTTTCTTGTATTTATAGATTCTTTGACGATTGGCAAATTGGATTCTCCACAATAGATGTTTCCATAATGGAACGTTCTCTCTTACTGGATGTGTTGCCATCAAAAGATATGGGAAAGCGACTGTGATACTTGCTATCCAAAGCTTGTTAGATAGGGTAAATGGCGTGTATTTTATTAATAAGTAATTCACCCCGACAATTGGCACGAACGCAAGGTTTTGCCATCCTGATATACCAGGAATCCATTCGACCTTTTTGTCATAGTTTTTCGGGATGAAAAACTGTTTCTTTTCTTTCAATGATCTCCCTCCGTTCTATAAAGAAAGCCCCCTTGAAAGAGTGCTTCTTTTGTTGATTAAACTAGGCCGCCGATCCAGTTCATTAATGGTTTTAAAACCAATAGGATCAAACAGGCTCCAATGGCGACAAATGCCCCTGTTCTATGTTTTGACTTTTTATGTTCATCCCCTGAAATCAGATACATAAGAAACTCGAATCCGACAACCACTAAAGCGATTTTTGGAGCAACTTTCAAAATTTCACCAAATAAACTATCTGAAATTTTATTTACATAAGTTGAAGGTGCTGCTGCAAATGCTGCCGTTGGTGTTAGTGCTAAGAACGCTGCTGAACCTATTGCATATGCTTTTGGTGCTTTCTTTTTAAATGTTTCTATCAATTTGTTTCCAAAATTTACTTTAACTTCTCCTTTTTTTACCAATTCATTCTTTTTCATGTGTAATTCTCTCCCTTGTTTTTTAATATAATTTGTATTTTTTAGGCTAAAAACGGCTTAAACTACTGACAATATGCAATGTAAACATTTTTGTTTACGAACTTTATAGTATAATAGATTAAATTAAGGTGATATCACTCCCTAAAATGGCTATGAATTACTGATAATATGCAATGTAAACATTTTGCAAACTCACTTTGTGGCATATTAGATTAAATATTTCGCGAAAATAATTTAGATTAACATTTAATTCCCTCCATTTCATCAAGGAAATTCTCTAAAGCCATTGCAACAATTTCATTCATATAGACATTTTCATTTACACAATATAGCTTTAATCTTGTTTTTAATTGCTTGGGAATATCTGCATTTAGGCGAACATTTAATTCAATTTCCTCCAAAAATGTTCATCCCCTTTCTTCTAAATTTCATTGTTTCATTTGTTGGTATATTTATATTATAGTATATGAGATTAAAACTACATAGGGTAAAAAGCGCTAAAAAATACACTTTTTGAAAACTTTTTTATGAGTAAAATTCACTATATGAGATTTATGTGATTCATTTTAATCTGATATACTGTATAATGAAGCTAAATTTAAAGGAGGTTATGAAGATGGCAGAACAAAGACAACTTGAACATGATGAAATCAGCGATTTAAAGGTAATGAAATCGGCTAATGGCTACTATTTAGGAAGGGAACAATATGATAAACACTTAGAGAACTGGTTCCCATATAATCGAGTATCTTCTTATATAAAGGACTATGACAAAGCAGAAAAACTTCTGAATCAAGCCCGATCCTATACAAAGAACTTTAACGACTTGAAACCACATCAATTAAAAGAAATGAGTAAGAACTTTGATTCTCGTACCGCTTTTCTTCCACAAGACGAGTTAAAAAAGAATTTGATTGACGATCATATTAACCATGATCGGGAGTTCCAGAAAAAAATGCAGCCCACGATCACCCCTGATTTAAGCAGATAAATAAAAAAGCCCTGGAGCCGATCTGGGGCTTATTTATCTATTGAGTTGTCTTTAAAAGTAATACGGGGTGGTGATTTGCTCATATCTAAATCAAATCCATCTTTGAAAACCTGTAAATCAGGCTTTTCTTCATACATCTTTGATAACTTATAAGCTATAGGAGGTTCCAATTCTCCGCTTTCAATCATTTCAAAGATTCTTTTTAATTCTGGATGGCTGCTCTTCGTTTTCCCTGCTAAGAAATAGGAAGGAATAGGTATTTTCTTTCTCTCCATTAGCTTTATCTTTTTTTTGTACTTGCGTTGTTCTGAATAGGCACCATAACTTTTCTTAATTTTCCTTTGTAGTGGGCTAATAGTGATGCTATAAAGCTTTTTTCCTGACCATTTAAATAGCTTAGTTCCAATATCCCAAATGGTCTTTAATGCAAAACCTATGACTACGAAAGTAATTTTATTAGCAGTATCCATGCTCCAAAGGCTTTCTAACCAATATTTCAATATTTCACCCCCATTTAAACAGATTGTACCCCATTTTCTCTACAAATAAATGTAAAATATAGAATTATTTAGAAAACAAAAAAGGAGCATCTATTGCTCCTTTTCTAATTCAAAGAATCTCCCACTTGGAACCATGAACTGTTTATAAATACATAAACTTGTATAGAAATGTTCCCTGATATTTAATTCTTCTGCCCCTTCCTTCACCATCTGTCCTATGTACTCTGGAACATTAATGAAGATTTTTTCAGCTTCCCCATCCTCATATTTTGGGAATTTTTCATATGGGCCATTTAAAATGGAATAACCAATGATAGCACCTAAAGGAATGTAATTTTCCTCACTGTATTCCATTATCTTTTTTTTTAGCGTTTCATTGATCTGTACCATTAACTTTTTTGGTTGAAGGTCTTTTTCTTCTTCCAGATCATCCATGTTTACAAAATGGTTCGATACGATCAAACCGACCAAAACATTTTTTCTCATATTATAATCTATTGCCATTGAATTGATTTTTTCCATCAACTTTTCATTAACCGTCATTACAAAATGATTTCGTTCTAACGAAATTTCTTCTTCAAGTTGTTCGATTTCAGACAATGAAGGAGGGTTTTTTAATATCTTAGTCAATTCAAAGATGATTACTCCTGCTAATGAAATCCCGAGATTTTCAGCAGCCTTTGAAATCTTCTGTCTTGCCCCTGCGGACAATCGAATACTTAATTTGGTTGTTGTACCTCTATTGATCTTTGGCAAGTCCTTTCCTCCTTCCTTGCTCTGATATACCCATATTAGATTATGAAAACCATGTAAACAACTACATAAAAGCCCGAGAGAACAGCGAAGCCGAGGGGCAAAGCCCCGGCAAGTGACCCCCTCCCTCAACACACGGGGAACCCGTGGGTAGGGGTGGCGGAGATAAACCTGCTAGCCAGCAGGGTAAAAGCCATGCTCCGCATGGTCTGAATATGCTATCACTATATCTTGCGTTGCTATCTTTAATCTGTTATACTGCATATAGAAAGTACATAAGTGCTATCACCTTAATATTAGCATGAAATATGGCATTTCATCAAAAAGCCAATGAAAGGAGAATATTATGGCTACAAAAGTACAAAAAAATCTTCGTATTGATGCAGGTATCCTAGCTGAATTTGAGAAAATCGCCAATCGGAAAAAGCAGAATCATAACGCCGAAATGGAAGAACTCATGAAACAATATATTGCCCGAGATGGACAAATACTTTATGATGATCTTTACGCTCCACGGATCGCACAAGCCGTAAAGAATGCAGTAGATGAACAAATTAACCGACTGGCAAAGATGATTTACAAAACACAAGTCGATGCAACAGCAGCTCTTTATTCGGCTCCAGTCTTCCATACCCAAACATTAAAAGGAATGGAAAATGTTCTAGAAGCTTTCCTTGATAAACGACTTTTGGATCCCAATCGATTAAGACCGAGTGACCAGTATACTTTCTCTGGAAACGGTAAGCCGGCAGTTTCCAACCTTAGAAAGATCGCCAGAACTGACCATCAAGAACAAAAGAAAGAACCTGAAAAAGAGCAAATCTTATGATTAAAGTTCTTTCCATGATAGCACTTGTTGTTACGATTGGATGGGCTAAAAAATGGATTTCAGCTATAAAATTTTTGGGTTCAATATTAGGTTTAACTTCTTATATATTATTTACTGAAACAATGATTTTATTTACACTTCAATTAATCTAATATACTGCAAAAGGAGTATATAAAAATGGGTGCTTACGCTTCACATCGTTACCTTACAACCTTTGACGATTCAGCCGCCCATGTTCGGTATATAGGTTTTCGAGAAAGAGAAGATAAATCAGAATCATTGGGTTTGTTCTCTGAACACTCGGATAATGCAGATGCTGATGAATTTATCGAATCACTCAAAGCCAAACGGCTTAAACATCCAGATGTTCCGGTGATCCATACAGTTCTTTTCTCCATGTCAGGTGATGAATGGCAAAGGTCAGGTTTTGAACCTGGCGATTATCAAAAGATGATCCGGCATGTAATGAAAGAATGGGAAATCAAAATGGGGTATCGCCTTCAATGGGTAGCAGCCGAACATAGGAATCCAGATCACCCCCATTGTCATGTTGCCATTCGTGCAGCTTATAAAGATAGGGATGGTGTAGAACATAGGCTCAAAATTTCAAATGAAGATAGGAAGTTTTTTCGTGAACAATTCCAAAAAACAAAAGAAATGTTCCGCCCTATTGATCCACCCCCGAGGGAACGAAATTATGAATATGAAAGGACACCAAATTTGAATATTGATACATCATTTGTAGATAACCTTTTCTATAAACTACAACGTGAAATTGAACAAGAAGAATTCCAAAGGGAATTCGCCAAAAAGAAAGCAAAGAACAAAGAGAGGACACGATAACATGGAAATCACTAAAGAAAAGATCAAAAAGTCGGCTATTGTTGGTGGTGCTGTTGGCCTCTTTTCTGAATATCTCGGTTCATCTGTCTTAAAAGATTTTCAACTGTTTAAGGATTACCATTTCCAGAAATATTGGGATACGCTTCAAATGAATATGAGCCACCCTATTTCAAGTTTCGAATCGGCTTTATCGAATGACCTCTTTCACCTTATTCAGCCCTTTATCATAGGTGGAACATTATTCTTAGCTGGGAAGGTACTCTTTCAAAAAGAAGATAAATATGAGGATGCTTCAAAGTATGGGGCTTATGGAACTTCCAGATGGGCAAATTCTTCTGAAATCTTTAATAAAGACAATATAACCATTCAATTCAAGCAACAAGGAACCATTTTAGGACAATACAAAAAAAAGCCCATCATTCAACATGATAAAAGCTATTTGAACAGAAATATGCTTTTAGTCGGTGGTTCTGGGGCAGGTAAAACACAATCGATTATTATTCCAAACATCCTGAATAACACCCAAAAATCAATAGTGGTTATCGATCCTAAGGGAGAATTGTACGAAAAAACATCCCAAGCAAAACGCCATCAAGGATATGAGGTACACCTTATTAATTTTAAAAATCGGGATATATCTGATCGGTACAATCTTTTCGATTATATAAGAAGGGATTCAGATGCCTTTAAGGTAGCTGACACGATGGTAAATAACGCCGGGGAAGGTACTAAGATTAAAAAAGACTTCTGGAACATGGCCCAAACTTCTGTCCTTCAAGCCCTGATTCTATATGTAAAACACGTTTTACCACATGAAATGCAGCATATGGGGAGTGTATATGCTCTGTCACAAATACCAACTGACCAAATAAGGGAACTATTTGAAGCTTTTGAACCGACCCATATTGTCAGAAAGGCTTATATGTCCGCCATGGATAAACTTCAAGAAAAGACCGAAGCCGATGTATTTTCAACTCTGAACCAAACTTTAAATCCGTGGCAATATGAAGATGTTTGTTCCTTCACTTCCGGTAATGACTTTTTATTTGAGGACTTAGGCAAAAAGAAGATGATTGTATATGTGATTATGCCAATAGCAGACAATGAATTTCGCCCACTAATCACCACATTCTTTTCTCAAATGTTTTCAGAACTCTATCGGTTAGCCGATCTAAATTATGGTGTGCTGCCGAAAAAGGTTTTACTGGAACTCGATGAATTCGCAAATGTCGGAAAGATACCGAACTTTGAAGAAAGGCTTTCCACTACTCGAAGTCTGGGAATTGAAGTAACCATTGTTCTTCAAGATACTTCCCAACTTGAAAAGGTATACGGCAAAGAACTATCAAAAGAAATCATTAATAACTGTGATATTCGCCTACTATTGAAAGCTAATGAATTTGAAACGGCTAAATACTTTAGCCAATTAGCCGGGAAAACGACGGTTAGGGTCAAGAATCGTTCGAATTCAAAATCAACAAAATCATCGTCAAAAAATGAATCCATTAATTATATCGGCCGTGATCTAATCACACCCGATGAAATCATGCGATTAAAGAAAGATGAAGAATTATTATTCTTATCAGGTCAATACCCTATGAAAGTAAACAAAGCATGGGTTAATACCTTCCCATACTTCAAGAAAATGATGATGGAAGATGTATCTAGAGACCATTACTCTGTTCTAGACCGGGGCGAATACAAAGAATTTTATTATGAGAAATCGGTTTCGGTGGATGATTTTCTATTCGAGGAAGATTTATTAATGGAAGATGAACCGCAAGAAACCATAGAAACCTCTGAACCAATAGAACCTGCCGAGAATTCAAAAGAAGAAAATACGGAATCAATCGATGATTTAATCGGCTCATTTAAATTTTAAATAATCTATTATACTACAATTAGAAAGTATTTGTTAAAATAGGAGGTAATAATATGGGTATCTTTAAAAGCCCGATTGAGTACTTACAGGATTTAATTCATACACTCGTTCACGATTTTGCGAATGTAGCCTTTAATTGGTTGGGAATCTTCATGTTAAAACCAACGAATTTCGAGAAATACCATTCAATCGGAACGGTTTATAACTTCGTTTTTTCCCTTTCAACATCCTTATGTATCGTGTTTGTTGCCTGGTCACTTATTCGAATTATGTTAAATCATGCTGCAGGAGTTGAATCCAGAAGTATTCCAGAAGTATTGGCAAAGACAATATTCGCCTTTGTGCTCTCAGCAGCCGCACCGTGGCTTTTAAAGGAAGTTTTATTAAGACTTAACAATGCGATTGTTCAATACTTCTTAGATCAAGGATTGACCACTACCGCCCTAGAAAAATTTACGGATATTGGTGGTGTAAGCATCACAATTTGTTTAATGGCTTTAATTATTGTGATCCTATTCCTTTTATTAGGGCTTCAATACATCCAACGCCTGGGGGAATACATTATCATCTTGGTTACTTCCCCTCTTGCAGCCTTTAGTTTAATCACCGAGAACTTTGAAATATGGTCTGTATGGTGGAGAGAAGCCATCAGCGTTATTTTCTCTCAAGCCTTTCAGGTAGCTCTATTATGGTGCATCTTGAACCTTTTAACCGATACCCACAAGTTACAAGATTACTTATTTGCCATTGGGTTAATGGTGGTGGTTCTGAAAGGTCCAAGAATGATTCGTCAATTCCTCTATTCAACTGGAACTGGTAAGACGGCCGTAGGTTTAGCTGGTGGAGCATCTAAAATGACAATGTACAAATATGCCGCATCCAAAATGGTATCTAAATAAGGAGGTTGAGCTTTATGAACCTGAACATAATGAAAAATATGGGGAAAAAGAAATTAATCTTAATTGTATTGGGCTTTGCTATAGCCCTATCCCTCATTGTCACTCTTTCCATTCATTCAGAATCAACTAAGAAAACACCCTCACAAGTCATTACAGCCTTTGTCGACGCAGCAAAACACGATCAGATAAAAGAATCAAAGAAATATGTATCAAAAGATATTTTGGATGCTTTCGAACATGGAGGATTCGCCTATTACGGATCATATGGTGGATTTATTACCGACTATGCGAGTAAAACGAAATCTGTTCAGCTGCTATCCAATACACAAAAGATTAAAGGTCAATCAGCTACCATTGATGCTAATGTCATTGATAATTATGGAGAAAAAGAAAAAACAACTTTTTATTTAATTAAAGAAGATGGAGAATGGAAGATTGCAAAATAAGGAGGTGGAATGAAATGTTTGATTTTCTGATGATGCTGTTATTCACTAAAAAGGCAAAACAAAAGAAACAAAAAAAAGCAACCCGATAATAACTGGGTTGTTTTTTTTGAAAGCTTTTTTCAATCACGGTATAACTTATTTCTAAACGGTACATCTTTATTTCAAACCTACACTATACACTGTGATCGGTGACAATAATACCAACATAGAAATGTCTTTGCTGGAACATAAAGAGAAGTTCACCAAAGGAGAACTTATCGCCTTTAAAAGGTTGGTGCGGTTCTCAGCTAAGTATTTTGGCGTGGCTAACGCTAAAATAGGAACTCTATTAAAAAAAGTGATTAATGAAAAGCTGCAAGGGTTCGGTGTTAGCAGATCAACATTTGAACGTATGCTGAGGAAGGACAAAGCATTAGGGATATTGACCATTCAAAATACGGTAAGACGTAAGGGCGGCCGGGGCCATAATGAAAGGCCCAATGCAGGGGGATATATTAAACTCAGGTAATGTTAGTATAAATTAATTTAGAAAAAATTACCATTAAAGTTTTTTAACCAGTGTGTATAACTAGTAAACACCAGACGGGGGGAGGGTGACACCCCCGTTCCCCCTGTATACCCCCTACCATCTATTCTCGCTGATATTGTGTTAGTCTTATGAAATAGCTGTTTGTCTATCTATCATTGTTATTTATTTTTCTTTATTCGCTTGTTTCATTGTTCTGTTGCTGTCTTTCCTGTTGCCCTCGTGTGGCATTCTAGTGGTATGCGTTAGCCCCCCTTGTCTATCCCATCCGTATTCCTTTGCCTGTATCGGTGCTATATGGCTGTATGTGAGGGTGCGGGGTATTGGTAATACGCTGCTTTACTAGTTGCCTTGTCTATCATAGCCATACAATAAAGCCTCCTTATTGCCCCTGCTGTTTTCTGGTGGATTGTTATCCCTTCCCCTTTTATAGTAGCCAATCCCTTGTTCTTGTTATGTGGGTAGCGGTCAATCTGGATTGTAATAAGGTACATTCAAACTTAAAAAAGAACATAAAAAAAATGACTCCATAAAAGAAGTCGAAAAACTACTATTTGTTTATTTCCTTTTTCCATTCCAGTAAATCTAAAATTACTTCTGTAAAGTCCTTATCAAAAGGATACTTTTTATTAAGTTTCTCAAAATTACTTTCATCTAGCTTCCCCCACTCTTCGCTAAGTTTTGAAAAGGAAGAAATTGCTTGATCTAACGCTTTATTAAACTCGTTCATAACGTTTTCACCTCTTTTAAGACTTTACTTTATTTTAGGGTTAGCTGGATTTGATCATAATTTATCTTACCACTTCTTTTATTTGCTTTCTTGTTCGTTTCTTGTTCTGTTTCACTATCAGATCTAAAATCATCATCAATCCACAATCCATTTTTCTTACGCAATTCCTTCACTTTATCAGGGAACAGCTTGTTCTTTTCTTCATAGACTTTTTCAAATAACTTCCTATCTTTTTCTTTTTTTTCAAGCCTGTCCTTAATAATTTCGCAATTACCTAATTCAAAGCCAATCCACTTTCGATCTAACAATTCAGAAACAGCAAATGTAGTTCCGCTGCCTCCAAATGGGTCTAATACAACGTCACCTTCATTTGTACTCATACTAATTACACGATCAAGCAATTTAACAGATAGTTCATTAAACTTTCTGTTTTTAGAACTGCTATGTCTAACAGGGTAAATATCTGACCAAACGTCAGAAAGAGTTACACCATTAGGATTCATTTTGTTTTTATATCCACCATAGTCTTTTATTTCCCTTCCACAATGTGGGCAAGTTTGAAGCGGTATTCTTTGAACATTAAATGTCTTAGGCTTGTCCCCTTTTACATAATACAAAAGACTGTAATTAGCTGGATAAAGTCTGTTCTGAATTGGAAGTCCAAATTTCATATCAACCGTTATCGAGTTTCTAAAATTTAATTTTCTGCTAAGGTACTCAGAGAGGTAAGTGTTCCATTTAGGGATATTATAAATGAATAATGAACCGCCCGGTTTTAAAACCCTAATACATTCATCAATCCACTTAAAATACCAGTCTAAATATCCACTGAAGGAATTTTTATCACTTACACCCTCATCATACTCTTTGTCTAAGTTGAACGGTGGATCAGCAAAGACGGTGTCCACACTTTCATTAGGAACTAATTTAAAGAGTTCCAAACAATCCCCATTGTATAGCTTACCTAAATCAGAAGAATAATAAGGCTGAATTTCAGGAATAGGGTTTTGTTCTTCTTGCTGAACGCTATTTCTTTCTTCAAGAATTTTAGCTATTTCTTTGGTGTTATTTAAGAAAACATCCTCAAAACCCGCGGGTATTCTACCCAACTTCAATTCTAATTCCACTTTAGACATATCAAGGTAGTTAAGTATTCCATTCAATACCTTTTCATCAGTAGGAATAATTCCACTATCTTGATACGCAAGTAAATTCTTTTTATTTATTTTCTCTTTCTTTAAATAAGCATACATTTCTTCTTCTGTATGCCCTAACTGACCAGCTTTATTTTTAACAATGTCAAAAACAGTAAAAAAACGCAATTTCATACACCTCATGTAACTTATAGTCTGTAGACCTATAGTCTACACAATTCTATCATTCCAGTTAACAAGCGTCAATTGTATAGGAGGCACTATGACTAAGAATATTAGATCGTTATTTGGTCAAAGAGTTCGTCAAATACGATTGTCAAAAAACAATATGTCACAAGAAAAGTTAGCTTTTGAATGTGACCTACACAGAACCTACATATCTGATATTGAACGAGGAACAAGAAATGTTTCTTTAGACAATATCGAGAAAATTTCTAAAGCCTTAGAAGTAGAACCAAAGGACTTATTTGATTTTACTACAATCGACTAAATGCGACAAAAGGTAAAAAAGGTAAAAATTAAGGGGATAAGAAACCAAATGATAATTAAACAGGGATTAGTTCTTCTTGACAAAGTTGATGAAAAAGAAAGAAAAGAGTTTATCGAACCTCTAAGACAACAGGTTATAAAATCTATTTTAAATCTTAGATGGCCTGAGGACGCTGACGGATTTTATTTTCACCCCGATAGCAAAACCTACACTAAAGACGGTAAAAAAGTGGGTGGAAACGGTGTGAAGCCAATTAAAGAACCCTTTATAAAGAATTTAAAAAACCTTTACGGATGGGAATCTGAGTTTCCTGCATTTTCTTCTGAGGAACGTGTATCTAAGATTAAGGTTCTAAAGAATTTTGGCAAAAGTTCTAATGTTATATATGGTAGGGTTGTATCAATAGATAGAGATAACTTAAAAATTATTTATACTGATCGTAAAGGCAATAAACAAGAGGAACTTCTATCTAATGATTTTGAAGCCCCATTTAATGATGAAGAACTCATAAATAAAATAGTCTCTATGGCTACTGCAAAACCTGGGGCATTAGACGCCTGTAAGAAAGTTGATGAAAAACTATTTGTTGTTGAATGGGAAACAGGTAATATTTCTTCCAGCCATCGTGCACTTAATAAAATGGCACTCTTACTCTTAGATGGACATATCTCCGCTGGTATTCTTATAGTTCCAACTAGAAAAATGTATCCATACCTAACAGACCGTATTGGCAATTACGAAGAGTTAGTTCCTTATTTTAATTTATGGAAAAATGTAAATGTCAAAAAAGGTTATTTAGAAATAATCGCAATAGAACATGACGGACTAAATAAGTTAGCACCTATTATTCCAAAAGGTACGGATGGAAATGCTAAAAAGCCTGTTGTTACAGATCCTTTAAGTGGATCAGGACATTTTATTACTCAAATGCAATTATCCCTAGATCAAAACAAATAATGTTGGGTGAATTATGGACTTCCATTTGGAAGTCTTTTTTTAAAAAATAAAAAAGCTGTTCCAAATAACAAGAAACAGCCTAACAATATTTTATAGTAGTGCATTTCGACTAAAAAGTAATTTTAATCGAAATTGAGGGTAATTTTCCATTTCATTTCCTATGCTTTCCTTAATCCCAGCTATGTTATTTTCAAGAACCTTTAAAATTTCAGCTTGTTCAAAATAATTTTCATCAGGTTCGAGAACTAAATAATCTTTTTTAAATTTTGCATTAGGAAAATGTTTAATACCAAATACTTGATCAGGATATTCCTTTAAAACAAACCAAACTATTAGATAATTACTTTTTTCGTTGTTTTCAACACCTCTAATTTCCATTACCTTCACTTTCCCTCTACCCCTTCCCCAAACGCCCTGAGGGGGGCGTCTGATTCGTCTAAAGGTTATCTAATGCGTTATCAACTAAATTTAAAATTTCATCGTCAAACATATCTTCTTTTAAAGCTACCCAACCAATCGTTCTTTTACAAATACCCATTTTTCTTAAGCTCATGGTACCGTGAGTCCGAAATGAGAAAATCTCCTTTCATAGGAAAAGGCATTATACCTTGGACCTTATCTATAAGATTATTGTATAAAAAAATTTCTAAAGCCTTGTTTACTTTTGTTTCTTCATATCCATCTTGGGCAGCCAATTCAAATATCTCACCTTGACTGTTAATTCGTTCCTTAAATATTATTTCACAGAGGAAAGTCTTTAAGCCTTCATCCATGTTTTTCAATTCATTTAACATAATTATCATCCTTCCTTATTAATTACTATTAATATAGCAGAAGAGAAAGATAATTTTAGGTAAAATCCAAATTTTTACTTAGAATTTCCTCGTTAACATTAGTAAATCGTATTCCGTAATCTGGCCCGATTGTTGAATAGCATAACTGACGTTTAGTTTTAAATGACTTTATTATTTTTTAAACGACTTTAATTGATTTAAACAACTTTATTATCACGAAACACATTGTACATACAAGTCTAAGGGCTTTTATTATCTTTCCATTGATATCCCCTTTTCAATCTCCTGATTCTTTTTTATTATCATTGGTTTCCTATTACGATCATTCTCCATTCGATTCGATATGGTCAATAATAATTGATCAGTGATTTTATTCGGGATATACCCTATTCGGTCATTCAGAATATTTTCCACTATCCATGTTTTTCGGGTAAGATTTTCATAATCATTCCCTGTTTGAACCTCTAAAGGCTTATATTCAGGAAGTTGACTAGCTCCCTTTTTGATCATTGATAACTGGCTGAAAAATGCCCTTCTTTCCTCTCTTAGCAGCTTTAATAACTTCAATAAATCGACTGTGTGATAAGTCATTAATTCCGGGGTAGATTTCTTAATATCATCATGATCTATTATCTTTTTCTTTTCATACCGGGATTGCCTTTGCCCTTCTTCAACGGGCTGAAATCCTTTCATTGAACAAAAACCACAATACGCCACACCAGCCTTTTCACTTACTCCGCTCCCACAATACGGACAAGTTTTCACTTTGATTCCTCCCAAGCTTTTCTATATTGGTTGATTTCATCTATTTCATAACGTAAAACAGCAACCATGTTTTTTTAATCCTCATGTTCTTCTGCATTCATATACTTATGACAATTAGGACATTCTTTCTTTGGAACGATCTCTAAGTCATATTCACTTACATCACAATCAGGGTAAAAACATTCATACATGGTAACACCTCTAATAAAAACATTAATGTTTATGTTAATATTAATTATACCATTTATTTTACATTTTATGAACATTATCCAATATAAAAAGAGAAGGTTTCCACCTTCATAACAATAATATGTTTATTAACATTAATATTAGATTATCTTTACTTATTTATTTTGAGAATAAACTTTTGACTTAATTCCTTTACCAGTTTTAGGGCTTTTCTCCATGCAAGGTTCGGGTAGTATTTTTCAAAACGCTTCGCTGAAAAATCTCCACCCTTGCCCCCTTGCATTCCGAAATTCGGCAGGTGCTGGACTGTCGCCAAGCCGACCAAACTCAAAACGAGGAACCATGAGGGTCAGCTTGCTCTATCAATTGTACCTGCCGAACCGCCCAGATCATCCGTTCAAAGTATTTCTCTTACTCTATTTTTTAGATACGTACTTTAGGGGCTAGCCCCTCTTGCTTTCGCAATTCACCCCAGCCTGCACCACTCCACCTCAAAACAAGGGGAAAACGAAGAAAAGAACCTTTTTTACCATATTATTAATATTATTATTAACATTAATATTAATAAAGAAGGGGCTTTTATTCCCCTTCAAACTTGATTCCTAGAATATAATCAGTAGCTTTTTGAGCCTGTGCTCCTGCTTTCACCAATAATGTCTTATCATCTTCTAAAGCCCTTAACCATGACTTTATATATGCTGCTGAATTTTCTATCGTTCTCTGTTGAATACCAGCGACACCGCATAACATCGATGAACCCATTTCAGCAACAAGTTCCTCTTTTGAATAATCTTCTGAACCGAAATGAGCAGTAGCAGATGTAATTCCATCCCGATTTAATCTTCCTTTATGACCTGTACTGTGTACCATTTCATGAAAAAGAGTTGAATAAAATTCTTCTGCTTTCATGAAATCTTTCATAGGTGGTACATTGATATGATCTTCACTGGGCTTGTACCAAGCACCTTGAGGATAAAAAGAATAAGATGGAGAATTGATATATCCTTTATAAATTTCCTCACATTTTTGGATTGGATCATGCTCGAATGTTTTAGCTTTTTTTTTACTTTCAAGCCCTTCACATTGACTATTAATTTCAAACACTTTGTAATATCTTAGAAAAGGGATCTTTTCGATTTTTCCACTTTCATTTTCTTTCTCAATCCATTTCCAGAAAACCACGATGTTTCCTTTTTCCCCTTTTTTTACTTCCCCCCCGGTTTCCTTGATCTGTTTGAATGTAGCATATTCGCCTTCCATTAACAGCATGGTGTTAATACCACGATAAGGTTTTTGAGTTTTCCATGATACCGCCCCACCATTAACCCACGGCTTTCTCCAAGGAATAATCCCTTGTTCTAACTTCTCTATAATTTGATTAGTGACCATTTCATATATATTTACGTTTGACATTATATCCATCCTCTTCTTAACATTAATATTAATGTTAATGTTTTTCTTCATAAATGTAAGTCACAAATTTTATTATTTTATTTGTTTATATTATAGTATATTAGATTAAAGTTACATAGGGTACAAAGCACTAAAAAATACACTCTTTGAAAATTCTCTGTTAGTTTCATTACATGACTCACCGCAGCCAAAATAAAAAGCACCTGATAAGGTGCTTAAACATTATTTTTATTTAATACTTGATAAAGTTCTTTAATGGAATTAGCATAGTTTTCATTCCAATCTTCATTTGAATCTTCCATGCTATCAAAAACAATGTTAGTCCCAATCTCAAACGAAACCGTTAGCGTTAAACCGTATTGGGCATATTGTGGATATTTAAGTTGCATGGATGCTATCTTGGAGTTAAATATATCAAAATGGGTATTATCACCATCTTGATTTACAGTTAATACTCCAAAATTAGTAATAAATATAAAATTCTTTTGGTTATGGTTAAAAAGGTTTTGCGGATAGAAAAACAATAAATCATCTTCGCTAAATAGTTCGTTGACCTTTTTAATCATTTGCTTATAAGTGCGATAAGCACCTTGAAACTGCCTACTTTCGATATCATCAATAAATTCCTTATAAGTCAATCCCACTATATTTCACCTCGCTTTCATCTACTCAATTCGACAAAAGGATATTTTTCCCTTCTTTCATTCTTTTGTAAATTTCTCCAGGACAAATACCTTTGAAATATTTTTGGTTTATTAAAAAGCAGCTAAACTTTTGTTGAATGTGACACTTCAATATTTTGTCGCATTCAGATTTTAAGTAAAAGGTTGATAAATCAACGTTTGTAAAAACTTTTAAAAGCCTATGTTCACTCAATGCGACATTTAGTATAATAGTATATAGATATGTCGCTTAATCTAATATACTGGGGGATTTACAAAAAAATGGAATATGTTGAACCGATTCGGGATGTAAAACGATTAGATTCCATGAAAAAAGTTTTGCGTAACCAATCGAAAAGAGATTATTTATTATTTGTCATGGGGATTAATACTGGACTGCGAATTTCTGATCTTTTGAAAATGAAAGTATCTGATGTTATCGATTCAGATGGTAATATTAAACGATTGAAATTGAAAGAAACGAAAACAGGAAAAAGCCGATCTATTCCATATGCAGACAATGTAAAAAAAGCCATTAAAGAATATTTAAAAGAATATAACCCTATGCCACATGATTATCTCTTTAAATCCAGAAAAGGGTTCAATTCACCAATCGACCGGAAAACTGCATGGAGGATATTAAAAGAAGCTGCCGAAACTGTGGGTATTACAGAAGCCATTGGAACTCACTCATTGAGGAAAACATTCGGTTATCATGCTTATAAATCCGGAACCGATATAACATTACTACAAGAAATCCTGAACCATTCCGCCCCGAGCATAACTTTACGGTACATAGGAATTACGCAAGATGATATGGACAATGTAATTTTGAACTTGAATTTATAGCAGCCTTTGAAGGCTGTTTTTTTAATAAAAAGTGTATTGTCTATAAAGAATAAAAAGCCCGGAGAAATCTCCAAGCTTTTTTTATGAGATATATTCAACAAATGAAGGAATTCTTAATAGCCCCTTCTTTGTATAGTTTCTAAATTTAACCCGGCATTTTATTTGAGGTTTTATATAGAAGAAATTTTTATTTTCACCTATGATTAGTTCCTTATGAACTCTATAAAATGTTGCTTTATCCTTTGGATTCATGAATTCCATTAGCCCGGCATATTCTATTTGATTGTCATATTCGATACTTAGCAACATACCAAATTCATTTTTTCTTAGCCCGGTAATGAAAACATCAGCATATTTATAATTAATAACCTTCAGCCAATCCTTCGATCTTTCATCAATTTGGTATTTAGAATCTTTTCGTTTCATAACGATTCCCTCTAAATCCTGCTGTTGAACCAAATTGAAGTATGCTTCGGCGTTTCCTTCTATCCACTGAACAAGTATCACATTATCAGATTGTGGCAAGAATTTACTCAATAGCTGTTTTCGTTCTATTAAAGACAATGAAGAAACCTTTTGACCTTTATAATAAACTACATCAAAAACACAAAATTGTATAGGATATAAGGCCTTTTTACTCTGAAATCGTTCCATCATAGCTTCAAAATCAGGTTTTCCATTATCTCCTGATACTATAATTTCTCCATCTATCACGGTTCCATCTGGTATATTGATATCAAGAAGTTCCGGAAACTTTGAAGTGACCTCATTTTTATGCCGTGTATATAATCGGACCTTGTTATTGAATTTAGATAAAATTAAACGAATACCATCTAATTTTAATTCTGTGATCCATTCATCATCATTAAATGGTTCATCCACTTTATGCAATAACATTGGTGAAATATACATACAATCACCTCTGTTATCAATAATACCATAGTGGCTTCATAAATATTTTGATAACTTTTTACACCAAATGTATATTATTCCATGGATTGGTCAACAATAAGAATAGAGCATATAAATTGCTGATTTGTGCGCTCTTTTTTCCTATCAATTATTCTAGCAATCATTCTAACTGTTTATTTCTCGTATGTTTGGGTAAGTTAATTCAGATTAAAAGTTCTCTAATTGTGAATTAATAAATAATAAATTATTAACTTTCGCGAACTTTTGTTTACAAAAATAGTCTTTTTATATGAATTATGCACTACATTAAGTGAACTTCTTATAGTATAATTTTTGTGAATTAGGTTTAATTAGAACATACTGGAGGTAAAATATATGTTTGCTCAAAGAATGAGGGAACTAAGAAAAACATTTCATCTAACCCAACAAGATGTAGCAGATCATTTAGGTAAGGCTAAATCAACAGTTGCTGGTTATGAAAAAGGTGTTCGTAGACCCAAATTAGATGATTTAAACAAATTAGCTGATTTATTTAATACTTCTACTGATTACATATTAGGAATTACCGATGATAAAGCACCAAATAGACCTACTAAAGATTTAGCAAAAATACTAAGGGAATCTGATTATCATTATAATGGTCAATTTGTTTCAAATGATGATTTAGAATTTCTTTTAAGATATTTAGATAGAGTAATAGATACTAATAAACCAACGATTGTAATAAAAAATGACTGATAATAAAGATGATAATTATGATAACTGTATAATGAATGATCATAAATAAAACAAAAGAAGTGCAATTAGACTTTAAACAAAAGATATAGTCTTATTAATTATTGTCTTAACGGCCATAAACGGGGTTAAATTATAAAAAGGTAAATAATGATACACCTTTTACACAAATATTGTATTATTTTTTAAACCCTTCCCGTCTAATTTCGCACTTATACTTTTCAGCTAATTTTATTGCAAACTTTAAGGCTAAACCACGCTGTTTACCTTCAAATTTTCGATTCTCCATAAACGAATATATAATTGTCTTTTTCCTTCTTGAATTTCAACCTTAGGGATATGTCTTACACATACAAAATACTCTATTCTTTTTTGCTTCCAATTCTCATACGTTTCAAAAGAACTTCTGGTAAACTTATTTTTGGTGAAATAGTTTACTTAAATGCGTAAATATGTCAAAATATAGAAAGCTCGAATCTCTTTTTATTTACTCATTAAGTTCCAATCCTTAAGCCTTCTTTTAACAAGAAAGGCTATTTTTTTAGATTGCTGATACATGAAATTTCGCAAAAACATCTTTCCACATGATCCCTTCAACAATACAAGTTATTGAACGTTATCGAATGATAACAATATTCCATCTTCTAAGAATGTAAGAACAAATTCACAACCATTTCTTTTATTTACAGCTTTAAATTTTTTCATATATATTCGTCATCTTATTATTATTATTAACATTAATATTTATATTATTATTTTTTTTTAGGATATAAAACAAGCCCTTAGAAGGGCTCAATTCGTTCATAAAACTTCGTTATTAGCATTAATATTATTATCATTATTTATATTAGGAAGATCATCTTTATTTATGCCAATTTTCCAGAGGCTTTATGGGGTTTTTCCACTTCACTTCAAAACTTCAAAAAGTAAATTATAAAATGCAAGGAGCTTAAGCGATTCAACTTCAGTAAACGTTCCTTTATAAGCACCATGAAGGACAGAATTTCTATTTAGAAAATTTTCTCTGCCATGTTCAAATGAATTTAGAAATGTTTTATTAAGATATTTAATGCAAATTTCTAAGAGAAGAACCTTGCTTCTGCTTAACGTATGTCTTTTTTTTTCCCCAATTACCTTTCTTAAATCTTTAAAGTCTACATTCCCCTTTAATTTATTTACAGAAACAATTAAGCTTTCAATTCGGGGGATTATAAGATGAATAGAAATTATATATTCCTTCTTAAAATGTGATTCAATAGCTGTTTTTAGTATAATTAACTCTTCCGATAACGTACTTTCTTTAGACCATTCATCGTACCAACGAAAAACAGTTTCCTCATTGTACATATTTATCATTTCTTGATTCATATAGGATGTTTTAAGAAATTGTGTTGGTTGTTCTCTATAATGATGTAGTAACTCGACTATTATTTTTGGTTCAAGATTTATGTCTGGAAACCATTTCTCATTTAAAAACATATTTTGGATTTCTTTTCTTTTTGAGTAAAAATCTAAAGATTTTATATTTGTTTCAATATCAATGTGCTCGAAAATTTCAAGTTCTCTTGTTAATTCATTGTGTAGGCTTTTCAATTTAAAAAGAAAGGGCTCAAGATTGCCTTCAACTACTAAAGAACTCATATTTTCAGCAAGAGGATTCATATTTTCTTCAGAAAATAAAGAATCAAATAGGTCAATGTTTGCATAATTTCTTAATTCCATCGACAAAGAGTGATTTTTGATTTCTTTAATTTTTTTCTTAGCAAAGGTATCTATTTGTTCTTCCAAATTTTTATCATCATCAAATTGCTCATTAAATTCAAGCAAAAAAATTTTTATATCTTCTTCTGTCAATGGTAAAGAAGCTTCTTTAAAAATTGAAAGTGTTTTCTCTAATACACCTTTGAGGTCAGGGAATTGCTCAATTATAGTTGATAAATTCAGCATTAAATGGATACTCCTTTACAGATATACCTTAGTTTTTGAAAATATTGAAACACATTTTTTCCGATAAATAACCTCTGATATTTTAAAGTAAAAGAATCATCCACTAGTTATTAGCAAGACAGTTTAAGGGCAATGGGTTACCGTGACAACCCACAAAAGGGATTTTCTATGTACATATCAAACAAGACGAGAGTAGTTTATTTTATTTTCTCATAGATAGATAAGGAATTGAACGAATTATAATCATTTATGTCTCATTTAATTAAACTACCATGAAAATAAACTTCTGCAATTATAGAAAAAAGGCAATACTTAAGAAGACGCAGCTCATTTACTTTTTAAAAAGGGGAGAGCGCCAAATAGTATTTATGGTTTAGAATCGTGACTGGATTAAGATGCTTTAGGTTCCACTAGCGTAACTGTATATCCTAAACTTTCAAGTCTTTTTAGTGAATGCCGAACGATTGATTGTTGTCTTTGCTTATCAAAGTAGTCTTCGCCTAAGTCTACATACATTTCTTTTCGAGTCAAAAGATAATAGGAGATACGTAACATTGCGTGAGCGACTACAATACCTGCACGTTTTTTGCCTTTTCGAGATGCTGTACGCCTATACAGTGCTCCGAGATAGTTTTTGGATCCTCTTACTGAATGAGCTGCTTCGGTTAAGGCCGATCTTAAATATTTATTTCCTTTTTTAGTTTTGGCTGATTTTCTTTTCCCCGCACTTTCGTTATGACCTGGAACCAATCCTGCCCACGAACACATATGAGCTGCAGTAGGGAATTGTTTCTTTACATCAGTCCCAATTTCAGATAGGATTTGTTCAGCCATTCTAGTCGCTATACCAGGAATAGAATCCAGTCGAGCCACATCTTCTTGATGGGATCTGACTCTGTCCGCAACTTCTTTATCAAGCATCTCAATCTGCTCAGTAAGAAAATCTATATGACCTAAAATTGTTTTTAACATAAGTCGTTGATGAGAATTGATATAGCCTTTTAGGGCGAGTTCCAGTTCTTCTTTCTTCTTTTTCATGGTGCGTCGAGCCAAGTTTGCTAGTTTTTCAGGGTCCTCTTCACCCTCGGCAATGGCATCAAGCATATCTCTTGCTGAAACACCCAACACATCTGAAACCACAGATCCCAACTTAATATTCGCACCTTCTAACACTTTTTGGATTCGATTATGTTGTCTGGCACGTTCCTCGATAATACTTCGACGATATCGAACGAGTTCACGCAATTCACGTTGATTTCAGTCAGGGATATAACTGGCTTTAAGTAGTCCATGGCGAAGAAGCTTTGCGATCCATTCTGCATCTTTCACATCTGTCTTTCGTCCGGGAACTGCCTTCATATGTTGAGCATTCACCACTAAAAACTCAATATCCTCAGCTTCTAGTAAATTCACAATAGGCTTCCAATAAACACTCGTGCTCTCCATGGCGACATGGGTACAATTATGTTGTTTAATCCAGTCAACCAACTGTAGTAGAAATACAGTTTTAGTAGAGAACGTTTGAATCTCCTTTCCTTCAGGTGTCAAAATACATGCAGTAATATTGTCCTTATGGACATCCATACCGCATGCTCTTTCAATGACTACATCCATTGAAAACATCCTTTCTACGGCGAACATGATAATTAGAGGCTGGTGCAACAACCAAAATAGGATTAATCTACCATGTGTGCTTCCCGTAAGGGAGCGACAGTCAGTGGTGCACCGTGGTCGGTGGAGTCAGACTAACGGATGGGCTCTAACGCACCATAGTGTATCGACCTTCCTCTCCCAGCCGTAGAATCAGTATTGACGGATCTAGAACATTTTCATTCTTTGTGGTGAAGCGTTGATTTTTGCGCTTCATGGATGGCTAACGGGCAGGTTAGTTGAAGAAAAAGTATGCATAAATTCAAATTAATAATAGTAATATTTGAATGGTGGATGAAAGATAATCATTCAAAACTCCGCATATTGTCAATCTGTATGTTATACTGTAGTCAACCTTTTAAGTTTTAAATCATTTTACAGTACCTGTATCATATCCCTACTCACTCATTGAGTAGGGTGTTTTATTGAGTATGATCCCAGAAATACATAAAAAAACAGGCTCTATATATAGAGCCTGTTTGTATAATTTTATTTAGATTAAGCTTTTTGAACGTTAGCAGCTTGAGCTCCACGAGCACCTTGCTCAACGTCAAATGTTACTTTTTGACCTTCATCTAAAGATTTGAAACCTTCACTTTGGATAGCAGAGAAGTGAACGAATACATCGTCTCCATTTTCACGTTCGATAAATCCAAAACCTTTTTCTGAATTAAACCATTTAACTGTACCTTGTTCCATTGTTGTTGCCTCCTAGTGTGTAACCACACAATGTATTACTATCCTTGCCCAAAGTGATCATCAAGATGAAAAGTCGATACTTATACTATCCTTTACACCGAACAAAAATAATTCTTTATTATCATAACAGAAAACGGAAAAGTGTGCAAATTACCGAACTTTAGCTGAAATATTACTTTTGATTTTAACGTAATGGTGCCTGTGTTAACCTGTGGAATTGATGCTGTAAATCATTTTGTCTTCTTCAGCTAAAGGGCAGGTTAGTGCAATGCTAGGTTAAAACTGTATTTTGTATAGGTGAAAATGGTGTTTTTCGCTATATTTTAGAGTTGAAATGCAAAACCCCTTATATATCATTAGTGTCATAAAATTGTTCCAGCACCAGTACCATTGACAAGCACTTAGGGAAAGGTACTGAATATAATAATTCCACCTCTGCAATACCGAATTCATATAAAAAACCGCCTTACCTCTGGGGATGGTTTTTTTATTTTTGGTATCATAACTTAACAGAATCCACACACCATATCCTAGTCAGATACACAATTTTAATAAGCAGGAACCAAACTGAAACTCCTGAATAATATGTAATCAGGAAGAACAGTTTTGGAAACAAAACGCCACTTCCATCGGGGCAACCCGAAAGGGAAGACCCACGTCTTCCCGCCTACATAAGAAGGGTTCTGTGTTTCATCAGAAGACCACCTTAGGGTGGTCTTTCTCATTTCTCTAGCTTCGTACTTATTAGTCTTTGCTCCAGTTTAGCTAAACCCTCAATCTGCTTCTGACTGTCGGATATAGGTTTTAAATCCGATTTTAATTCTGCATCGTAATAAACACTTATTTTCCTCATAAAATCATCCTTATATATTATCTACAGGTGTTTTAAAAGTGGACCAAAAAACAGGAAAATTAACCAAAAAAGGCACTTTAGAAGTGCCTTTTTTGGTTAATTTTCGGTCATAGATTTGAATTGTTTAAAACTTATAAACGATTTATCTTTTTCGTTGAACAAGTGAAATCGAAGACATTTCAAACTTGTAAGCAATGTAATTGTTGTAACATGATGAAGGGGAGGTGTTGAATTATGTGCTTGTTCTAAAGAGTAATTAGGTACTCTTGGGGACAAGTGATGAACATGATGATAACCTATGTTACCTGTCAGCCATTGAAGGATTCGGGGAAGTTTGTAAAAAGAGCTTCCTTCGACAGCAGACTTTACATAATCCCATTTGCTTTGTTCTTCGAAATAAGAATCTTCAAATTGATGTTGGACATAAAAAAGCCAAATACCGAGCATACCTGATAAGAATAAAATGGGAACTTGGATACAAATCAACGCTTTCCAACCCACAGTAAAAATCAAAATCAGATAAATAACAACCAAAGAAAAATTAATCAAGTAAGTATTAAGGCGTTCTTTTCTTTTGACAGTCTTATTGTTGAAACGATTTTCGATTAGAAATAAAAATAAAGGTCCTAAAACAAACATAACAAAAGGATTGCGGTACAACCGATAAGCAAACCGAGTCCAACGGGATGCTGTTTTAAATTCATCCACCGTCATCATCCATATATCTCCGATGCCTCTTTTGTCTAAATTGCCACTGGTTGCATGATGAATCGAATGTTCCCGTTTCCACTTTTCAAAAGGGAAATGAGTGAAAATACCGCAAATGGTTCCCAAAATTTTATTGGCCTTGTGACTTTTGAAGAAAGACTGATGGGTGCAATCATGAAAAATAATAAATATTCGGACCAAAAACCCCGCATTGATAATCGAAATAGGCAAAGAAAGCCAAAATGAAACCTTTAAACCCTCATAAGCAAGAATCCATAAAACAAGGAAAGGCAAAAATGTATTTAAAATTTGTTTATAAGCTCTTTTATCAATAGCCTTTTCAAAAGGCTTAACTTTTTCTCTTAATTCAATTTTTTTATTTTTCATAAAGCAATCCTTTCAAATCTGTATCTATCAGAATTATATCTGAATGAACTTTATTAATTTCTTCTCGTATGGATTCTAGTAACGTTACTATTTTTTCCATTCTTAATCACTCCTGTTTTTATTATAACGAATAGGACGGAGCAAGTTGAATGAAAATATTGGAGCTCGAAGAAGAATTTA
>NZ_KV440954.1:0-1799 GCF_001636425.1 Heyndrickxia acidicola | reverse complement strand
TGAAAAAGTTTGTCTGTGGGATTGATTTTAGGTTTTTCCATAGTTCAAGGTTATAGAATATCCATCAAATCAAACAGAATAAGTGTGGATTCTAGTCGTGGGTATTGGTTCGGCGGGATGATTTTATGATTCCGTTTCTGCTGCTGATGATTATTACGTTCAATTGGGTGAAACATCTTTATTAAAACACGCTCAGGCGGTAAAAAACGGCTCAATTAGCCGTTTTTATATGGAGTTGTGGCTGATGTCCTGGTGTGGCCCAAAAGCTGAGAAATCATACTGTTTATGAGCCTACGGATTCTATAGACCCGTTACGGGTCTTTTTTCATTGAACTATAGGGGCAGGTTAGTTTGAAATAAAGGTTTACTATTTCTTTGAATCGGGTAAAACGAATTGGGTAAAAGGAATCAGATAAGAGAAAATAGGGGGACAACTAAGTGGCCGTTCCTAAAAGAAATAGATATGTAGTGAGTGTTACAGGGAATGGTGAAACCAAGCAGATAGTAATCATTGCTAATGATTTGGAAGGAATGTATAGAGAAGTATACAGGCTTTATGGTTCCCTGCTTAAAGATTTAAATGGCAATTATACAGGGGGAACCATTTCATATAAGGAATCAACCTTAAATTAGATATTAAAGGCACTCATAAAAGGGTGTCTTTTTTTCTACTAAAAATTACGGTTTTCTCTTTTTTAAGACTTCCTAGACCAATGTTATGTTGCTTCTTCTTGTTCAACTAACGGGGGCAGGTTAGCTTAAGAAGGAAAATTATGCCCCACGGGCAGTTACGTTCTACCCTGGCTACTGATATAATAAGACCAAAATAAATAAGGTCAACCAGAAATATTTAGCATTCTGGTTAACCTTATAATACGAACGAAGCAGTTTATTCGAACAAGAATTTTACAATGTATTCCATTTTTCAAATTTCTTTTATAATTACAATAAGAAGAAAATTAACTAAGAGTGGGGATTATCTAAGGTTTAGCCCATATTTTTATCGTTATCTGGCTGACCTTCTAATACGAAGGGCGCTATAGTTAAATAATAGTAATTAAAGAATTCACAAAGATTATTTACAAAGTTTAGATATATTTGTGGATTCTTTTTTATTTTTATCATAACTGAATCAATTTCATAATTGATAATTTGAATGGTTCAACGAATTGCCATGACCTCTTATTGGTACCCAAAAAACAGCAGAACGTTTTGTACAAGAAAGAAAAAGATTAAGTGGCCTGTATTCCTTAATCATCAAAGATGTGACAATAAAAGAATTTCGAGCATATCCTTTTAACAAATTGATCAAGACAGTAACTGCTGTCCATAATGACGAAAATCCATCCTATACAGAAGGGAAAGAAATTTTGGGAAATATAAATGATAGAACAATGTCACAGCTTGGAAAGAAAATCTGTCTTTGTATGATTGTAAAAAATGAGTCAAGAATTATAGAAAGGTGTTTGAATGCAGCAAAACCAATCATCGACTTCGTTTCGATATGTGATACTGGCTCTACTGACAAAACTCCTGAAATCATTGAAAACTGGTGCAAGGAGCACCATATTCCAGGCACTGTTCACCACAAAGCCTTTAAAAATTTTGGTTACAATCGAACATTATCAGCCCGTCTCGCCCAAGAAGCGTACCCAAAGTCTGATTATCTGTTAATGCTTGATGCAGATATGATTTTACATGTTGAGCCAAGCTTTGATAAATCCCTTTTAGTTCTAGATCACTATCTAACAGTGCAATATGATTCCCAAATAAAATATTGGCTGACTCGTTTGCTTAAA
>NZ_KV440953.1:4586791-4770726 GCF_001636425.1 Heyndrickxia acidicola | reverse complement strand
GCCTTGGCTTTTCTGAAATCGGTCGTTCCCTCATTGTCGGCTCGGGTTTCACCTTTGGGTCCTGAACAACCGGAAAGCGGAATTGACTTTTAGGATATTGGAATTTCACTCTTGTTTCCACATGTCGATTACTTTTCATTTCATGCAGATTATTTTTCGTTTCAAATCGATGGATATGTTGAATAGGTTGATGTTCAAATGTTTTTGTTTTCATTAATGGGATTTGCTGTTCTGCCTGACTTTGGGAAGTTCTTCCCTGTTCAAGTTCATATTCTCGGACAACATCTTCTCCATTCAGCCAATCAATAAATTTTTTAATCCAACTCATGTTATCACTCTTTCTATTCGGTTAAAACGTAAGGGTCGATATGGATTTCCCCATTGTACCTAAAGCCATAATCTATGTGAAAACAGCCAAACGTAAAGTGAAATGTAAAATACATCTTTATTCTTCATTATACAAGTATACGTTGAAATTTCGAGTTTTTTTAGGAGGATTGCTAAAAATGATACAATCGCCTGATTTTATGTTGCTCTTAAACCCATATTGATTGAACGGAAATGAATAGGCAGGACAAACAGCTCTAACCATATTTGAATAATTCCCAATGATCATTTGAATTCAAAGTTAATTACAGTGTAAGGCGCAAGACCCCTGCTTAGAAAAGCGTGTAAGGCAAGACCATACAAGAGAGCTTGCTATGTTGAAACACCATTACTCCCGGCAGAAAGAGAGTGCCTGCAGCGAAAATTAACAAGCAAGATAAACTGAGACTGTTACTTTAGCTCAGCATCCTATTTATTTATCCACTTTAAGCATGCATAAAACCATTTTTGTTTGGAAAATTAAAAGAGAATGATGATTAAAAGGAGGTTTCACCATGAAAATTGTAAAAGCTGCATTAAGTATTACCCTAATTTCTGGAGTGTTGATGGGCTGTGCAACAAACAATCGTGACCGTAATGCGCTAGATAACACGAATCCAAGACCGGTTCGTTATAGTCCAACAGATAATGTCAACTATAATAACGGCCGCAACGATCTGATGTATAACGGAAGAAATGACGTTAACAACACTCGCAACAATACAACTCCTAATATGAGAGTAGCAGACCATGTTGCCAGCCAGGTAGCTAAACTGAAAGAAGTCCAACGTGCGAATGTCATCGTGACAGACAGCAACGCATATGTTGCTGTATTGCTTAAAGACCGCTCTCGTAAAGAAATGACCAGTACTTTTAAAAGTAAAATAACGAAAGCAGTCAAAAAAGCAGATAGAAGCATTGACAATGTTTATGTGTCAGTAAATCCGGATTTCTTTGACCGCATGAACGATTATGGCAATGAACTCCGTAATGGCCATCCGGTAGCTGGATTGTTTAATCAATTTACCGATACCATTCACCGTGTTTTCCCAACCTCCCGTTAACGAAGAAAAGCGGAACGCGACGGTTAGCGCCGTACGGACAATTAAAAAGCGGAAAGCTACGTGGCAATGAAAGCATACATCATAAAATGATGTGCAGTTTTTAGCACCACAGACAAAAAGGAGCCGGTTCATTCTACCAGGCTCCTTTCTTCATGTATTCTTAGTTTTGGATTTCTTCTTTAAATGGAGAACCAACTTCATACTGGCTGTCTTCCAAAACTAGGATTCCTTTTTCCTGAGGTGCATTCGGAAGAGCCAATTCGCGTGCAGAACATATCATTCCGCTTGAAGCAACACCGCGGAGCTCTGCATCTTTAATAATCAATCCACTTGGCATAACCGCTCCTACCTTGGCTACAACCACTTTTTGTCCTGCCTCTACATTTGGAGCACCGCAAACGATCTGTAGTGTCTCAGTGCCTACATCCACTTGGCAGATATTTAATTTATCAGCATTCGGATGCTTTTCTTTTTCCGTTACAAAACCAACCACAAATTTAGGTGAAAAATCAGCTTCTAATATTTCTGAGAAACCATTTTTTGCAAGCGCCTGATTAATGATTTTAAGCTTGTCTTCATCCATTTCTACAAGTCCATTGTCATGGATATTTAAATAGCTGGATGCATGAAAAAGATTATATCCTGCTGTTTCATCTGTATTAGGATCAAAGACGCGCGCTGCATCCCCTTTTCGCTCTACCTGCGCAGACTCAATATCCTTTAAAGAAATAATGAGTGTATCACCAATACCTTCACGATTGTAAAAAATGTTCATTTTACTTTGACTCCTTTTATGATTTTCGATTTTTTCCTAATATAAAGATCGGCTCCAGCTCCCCATCATCATACAAAAAAGAAAGAGCTGTAATCGGAACATGTCCATTTGTAAAAAAGCTCATAGCGATCTGTGCCAATACATCATACCCTGTTTCATTTAGGATGTCACCAATAATTAAGACATCCTGATGGGGTACAGCCACTGTCATGCTTCCCTGAATTTTTTCCTCCATCTCTTTCAGAAAACGTTCATTTAAAATACGGCTCGCATCATAGCCATCGTTTGTGTTCAAGAAGTAAAAGGTATTCCCTGCAACGGTATCCTGTTTAAGGTCTGTTGGCAGGGAACGAAGATTAAATCGGGCTATCTCACGTATTTTGTCCTGCTCCCAATTCTCTTTCCTCAGCAAATCCTCATCCATTAAGCGATAGGTTGTTCCAAGATCGAGCGCATAATAAATTCTGGTTTCTGCCGTATGGTCATCCGTCAAAAAACGTTTGCCCTCCGTCGATTCTAAAGGAAATGAAGTTGATCGAATAACAGGAAAGATTTTCGCTTCTTTCCCTGTGATAGCTGGATCTCTGCCCATAACTTCCAGAGCCTCTCTCACATAGTAAACAACTTCATCAATTGCTTTATCACCTTGTTCGTGCCACTTCGCTACAGCACTATTGAGGGAAATCTCAATCCCTTTTCCAGTAGTAATACTTTCCACTCTCAGGATTTCCTTTTCCCTGTCATATGTGATGGTCCGATTCTCCTGCTTCAAACGTGTCTCCAGCTCACGCCGCATCTTGCCACTATCCATTTTCATTCCACTGACCTCCTTTCATACATTAACGCACGAAAGGGGTCTGACCCCTTTTGTGCGTTAATGTGTTCCATTACTATTATTGTACATGAAAAAAGGAGCTGACTCAAAAGGTACATGAAACCGGCCAGCCCCTTCCATTCAATTGTTCAAGATCTAACTATTATTTAGACAACCCACTAATGAATTTTTCAATTTCTTCCTTTGTTTTTCGATCCTTGCTTACAAAACGGCCCAATTCCTCCCCATCTTGAAAAGCAACGAAGCTAGGGATGCCAAAAACACTCAGATCTGCACAAAGATCAATCAAATCATCACGGTCTACATACACAAATGTGTATTCCTTAAACTGCTCTTCAATCTCAGGAAGCACCGGATCAATAAAACGGCAATCCGGGCACCAATCTGCAGAAAACATAAAAATATGGCGGCCCTTTTCTTTCAATTCTTTAAACTCATCCATTGATTGTAATTTCTTCATTTTCTAATCCTCCAAATCATTTAATCGTTATGCGCAATCAAAACTAGTGATGGCGATTGCTATTTCAAGCCTTAGCCAAAGACTGCAGACTTTTGTTATACTCATTATTTTTATAAGGCCCTTTACGTAAACTTTGTTCCTAATTGACACAAAAAAATGATTTAAAACAAAGTTTTAGTATTAAATGATGTGAATAGTAAACGAAATGATGCCACGAAGGCACACAACATAAGGAATGATGCCTTGTACGTAAAGCAACAATTCATGCGAAACAGCCTTTTATAAAAAGAATAACATAGCCAATGCCGGCTGTGAAAGAAGAAAGCTTTGCCTTATCGAATGGGCAGCTCCCTTTAACCAATGGTATACAAATACTGCCCAATTAACAATTTCATCACGTGGGCAAACATTTCATCTCTTGTCACCAGCCCTGCTGTAAAAATGCCAATGGCTCCTTCTTTCTTTCGGACGTCCTTTTTTTGAGCATATTCATCCATAACTGCTCCAAGCTCTTCCCCGCCTCTAAGCCGAACGGCAATTTCCTCCGGAAGTAAAATCCTTGCTCCGCCTGCTATAAAGGGATGGCTTCCATTAACGGACATTGCTCCCCAATTACACATACATAGCCCCTGTTTTGTTTCAATCACTCCGCCTTCCAATCCGATTCCAATATCGGCAGACTCATGTAATACTGCTCCATTAGCTCTGTTAATGGCTCCTTCGATGGTCTCTTCATCGGAAAAAGGCTGTCCGTTTACACCTGACTCCGTTTCAGCAGACAAAATAACGGCATCCTTCCATTTATCCAAAAAAGCTATTTTGACAGCTTCCACCTTTGCAGGATTTGTTGAACCTACTACGACCTTCATCTTGGATCTCCTTTTAAGCAAAATGATATAAAGCTTTTGTTTTAAAAATGCTGCAGCCATAAGAAAGTTCCCAATATAAACCACAGCAAAATAGAATACTGCTTGAAAACAGACTTATCAAAAAACCGGCAGCCAGGAGACATTTTCAGAACCTGACTTTGCCGGCATTCACTTTTTTAAGCATCTGTCTCTTTATTTTCCGCGAACAGCCTCTACAGTGGTCCGATCCGTTGTTTTTACAAGCTTCACTAACAATTCCTTCGCAGCTGCATAATCATCGACATGTATTATGGAAGCATGTGTATGGATGTATCTAGAACAAATCCCTATGACAGCACTTGGAACACCTTCGTTTGATGTATGTACTCTTCCGGCATCTGTTCCTCCCTGAGAAATAAAGTATTGATAAGGAATTCCATGGCTCTCAGCAGTGTCAAGAATAAATTCCCTCATTCCTTTATGGGTCACCATGGAACGGTCATAAATCCTAAGTAATGTTCCTTTGCCAAGCTGGCCAAATTCATTTTTATCTCCAGAAGCATCATTGGCAGGACTTGCATCCAAAGCATAGAAAATATCCGGCTTGATCATGTTTGCAGCTGTCTGCGCTCCCCGAAGGCCAACCTCCTCCTGTACATTGGCACCCGAATACAGGATATTTGGCAGCTGTTCTCCTTGAAGTTCCTTTAATAATTCAATGGCTAACCCGCATCCATAACGGTTATCCCAGGCTTTGGCCATAATTTTCTTTTCATTTGCCATAGGCGTGAAAGGACAAATCGGAACAATCTGCTGTCCAGGAACAATCCCAATACGGATAGCATCATCCTTATCATCAGCTCCAATATCAATAAGCATATTTTTAATGTCCATTGGCTTATTGCGCTGGCTGTCGTCCAGCAGGTGCGGAGGAATGGATCCCACCACTCCGATAATAGGGCCATTATCTGTCATGATCTGCACTCTTTGTGCTAACAAGACCTGGCTCCACCAGCCGCCGAGAGTTTGGAAGCGCACCATTCCATTATCCGTAATAGCAGTGACCATAAAGCCAACCTCATCCATATGGCCAGCAACCATGACAACAGGGTCTTTTTCATTCCCTTTTTTGAGCCCGAAAATACCGCCAAGGCGATCCTGAATCACTTCATCCGAATACTTTTGAAGCTGCTCACGCATAAATTTTCTTACAAAATGCTCGCTCCCGGATGCGCCCGGCAATTCTGTTAATGTTTTAAAAAGCTCCAGTGTTTCTTTATCCATCTGTACCCCTCTTTTCTGATAGAATACGCTATGTACTCATTTATTTTACAAAACTTTCATTTGTCATGCCAGAACAACCGCTTATACTATCTCTTCCTGCGATTCACAAAGACGGATGAGAAAAGTGATGTGGTTTTTTCATCTTTTTTGTATAATTAAGGGAGAACGACTCTTGTCCAAACTATCAATAGGCGGTGTTTCAAAGCATGAACTGGAAAACCTTTGTGTCAGGTGCAGTAATCGGTGCAGCGGCCGGTTATTATGTTAATAAAACCGTAAAAAAATCTGCTTACATATCAGCTGAAGCTGTTCTGGGAGGCGTAAAAAAAGCTTTTAAAGAGGAAGGCTCCATTGATGGATCATGGATTCAAATGACAATGGAGGAATACGAGAAAACTCCTATTAAAGCAAAAGTATACCGCGGTGGCATCACTTGGAGAAAAGACGGCGAAAGGCTGCAATACGAATTCATCGCAGATGCCCGTACTGGTACGGTTATAGATGTCTATCCTGTAAGCTAAATTTAGGCTGCCCTTTTGTGAAGGGCAGTTTTTTTATGAGAAAGTGTAAAATCAATGTAGTCTTTGTCTAGCTCCAGCGCCTATCGGCTAGCGGATTTCTGCGTCTCCCACTAAGATAAGTCAACATCAGCTCGTGGCCTCGATGTGTTTCCTTTATCTCAGTTGTAGACTACGGAATCCGTACGCCGATGAGCAAGGCGCTTTCGCTTTTCTTTTTATCTCACTCTTTTTACACTATCGGTTATGGTTTTTCCTTCTTCATCCCACTTTAGGGCACGGTAAACGGCATCATGGTAAAAAATAAACCAGGTGTTGCTTTGAATTGCGCTTGAAATGTATTCTTGCTTGGCTTTAATGGATGTCATCGGGTAATCATCATAGGCAAGTACCCAAAGCGGATTTTGATGAGCATGCGTTGGCATTAAATCCGCCATATGAATCGCTTTTTCACCATTGCTTTCAAGCAGGATAATGGAATGGCCGTCACTATGCCCGCCAGTATGAATCATTTTTAACCCCGGGAAAATCTCCACTTGCTCGGTATAAGTTTTAACCTGATGTTCAATCGCCTGCCAGTTTTCCTGCCAGTATGTATTTTTGGACCGGATATTTGGATTTCGCATTTCGTCCCATTCTACCTCAGAAGTGTAAATAACGGCATTGGGAAAAACCGATTCATATCCGTCATCCGACTTTTTTGTCAATCCGCTTGCATGATCAAAATGCATATGAGTCATACAGATAATATGAATATCTTCAGGCGTTAGCCCAGTCTCTTTAAGGGAATTCTCAACTTTCGATTCCTCTGTAACTCCATAATTTCTTTTTTGCTTATCGGTCAATTTACCAGAACCAATACCAGATTCAATTAGTATATTTTTCCCGTTCAAGGTAAATAGAATGGGATCCGTCCTCAGCTCAATCTGATTTTTTTCATTGACGTCATACTTTTTAGACCATAACGGTTTAGGCACTACACCAAACATGGCGCCTCCATCCATATTGGTAACACCGCCGTTAAGCCAGCGTAATGTTAAATCCCCTATCTTTATTGTTTCCATAAAAATTCCTCCTTCCCTGCCCTTTTATTGTACCACTCAAATGGTGCCGCTTACAAAAAAAGAAAAGCGAGAGGTAGCCTCATAGTGAAAGTAGGCTGAAGAAGCTGCTAATATTGGGTTTTTATAAATAATAAACACTTTCTTTTTATAATGGAGGACCTGCTCATACGTCTTTGCTTATTAAAAATGGCCCTTAATAGGAAAAACCATATCTGTGAAACCATCACAGATAATTCACGGGCGATATTCACTGTCTTACGGGCAAAACAGGAAAATATACCCACACATTCTTTGATCCTTTACCGCACAAAAGGGGTCTGACCCCTTTTGTGCTTTAGCACATAAAAGCAAACAACAGGTAAATGCAAAAAAACTGGCTTTCGCCAGTTTTAACGGGGATATTTCACTTCACAGCGGTAAATACGCTGTCCTTTTTCAGAGAATTTTTCTTCATATTCCGTCATGATATTACCTTCAAATTCACTCTTGTGCAAATCAAGACTGACAAAATTCAATAGCAAGCCATAATGGGAAAAGCTCATTAATGAGTATTCAAACAGCCCTTGATTATCCGTTTTAAAGTGAACTTCACCTTCATTCACCATAATATCTTCATATAGCTTCAGAAAGCCTTTATACGTAAGCCTGCGCTTTTCGTGGCGTTTTTTTGGCCATGGATCAGAAAAGTTAAGGTAGACCCTATTAACATCGCCTTTTGCAAAAAACTCCAATAGTTTGCTTCCATCTACACATAATAATTTTACATTGGGCAATTCTTCATCAATGATCCTGTCCAATGCAGAGACAATAACGCTTGTCTGCATTTCAATTCCGAGATAGTTAATATGGGGATTGGCTTTTGCCATCCCAGTAATAAATTGCCCTTTTCCGGTCCCGACTTCAATATGAAGGGGCTGATCGTTTTGAAAAACTTCTCCCCATTTTCCTTTCCACTGTTCAGGCTGCTGAACAACATACTGAGGATACGCCTTCAGTTTGTCTTCTGCCCAGGGTTTATGTCGTAAACGCATGTAGTCACCTCTAATTCTAATTACTTGTCATGGTTATAATTCAGTTTGAAAATCACATACTACATGAGAAATCCCAGTTTGCTTTTTCACCAAGCAGGCAATCCCTTATATATTTCTGTCCTGCTTCATTCCTAAGCATCTCTTGCACAGAAAAGAAACCGGCGAATGGCCAGTTTCTGTACGATATGTTGCCATTAAAAAATAAAAAGGATGTGTCTTATATGCCTTTAACTCACCAGCATCAGCTCAGCCTCTTGAAAGATATTTTAAACGAGCATCAAACCGAATGCTGCGGCTCAGTGGCCGAATGTGAGCAGCTTGAGCGCTTAGTAAAATCTTTAATGGTGAATCCTAATATTCAGGAAAACCTAATGTCCACATTGGATGAGGTTTATCAGTATGGCCAGAGCGGCCGTAATTCACCAAATTTGGACAATCATATTCTTTCACATCAGGAAAACCTGTCTCAATGGGTAGACCATGTCAATAGCTACTGCTAATTAGCATTTGAAAAGGGGCCGGCTTGTCGCGGCTCCTTCTTTAACCTTTCTTATAGCAGGTTTTAAGCATAAAGGTTTCCCAGCTAAGTCGGCCCTTGCAAAACATTCTTTTTTAAACAATCGATTCCAAAAAATCGATCCAATGGTTCATTTCGTCAAGGCGGTTTTTATCCTTATGCCATTGAATAGATAGCAGAATTTGTGAAATAACATACCATTTCATGCGCATATGCAAACTATCCGTTTCCTCAATCCCATACTGTTCCAGCCATTGATCCCAATCCTCATTGGAGATATATAAATATAAGAGCATTCCTATGTCCAAAGCAGGATCAGCAATCATGGGACCGTCCCAATCAATCAAATAAAGCTGGTTAACCTCATCTGTAAGCAGCCAATTATTATGATTGATATCGCCATGGCACACCACATAATTTTCATACTCCATCCTGTCAATATGATCCTGCAGAAACTGAATGGATTGCATTATGATAGGCAAGGATAAAAGCTCACTATCCAGACAAGTCTCCACTTCAGCCAACATCATTTCAGGTTCAAATGGAGCCATGCCTAGTCTCTGAAGCATGGTTAGCAATGGCTTTGAGGTATGAATTTTTTTGAGTAGCTTGGCAACACGGTCTTGGTTCATTTCGTCAGGCTTTAATTCCCTGCTGTTTAACCATTCTTGAGCTGTAATGACATCGCCATTCTCCATTCTTTTCGTCCAAACAAGCTTAGGCACGATCCCCTCTGCTGATAATACTGCCAGAAAAGGAGATGAGTTTCTTTTTAAGAAAAGCTTTTTTTCTTGATGTTTGGCAAAGAATGCTTCTCCTGTTGCCCCGCCGGCAGGGATTATTTCCCACCCTTGACCAAGTATGTGTTCCAACATCATTCACCTTCATTAATTCGCCGCTATTACGATTCTCTCCGGCTTAAAGTGTAAGATTACGCCCTGCATCCCATAAGATTTATTATTGTACGTTTTAACATGTATTTATAAAATAATGATCATTTTAAAATTGGGTTCAGAACAAAAAAGACGGCTATTACATTGTATCAGACAACAATAGCCATCATTTAATAAATTTTATCTCTTTTTGACATTTTTCGTCAAGCTAAAATCTAAAATTTCCGGTTTTCCTTTTTTCTCCCATTCACCAGCGCCTGTACCAGCTAAACTGTATTATTCACTTTTGTCCATAATCTCTTGTTCCACAGGGCTTCTGGGAACGTACGAAGTCTGGCAGTTATCCAAAAGCGCTTTAACGGCTTTCAGCTGCATATGCTTAATGGGAGAATGAAGGCCCCTTTGCTGCCGGAACCAGTCCGGATATCTTCTTTTATCAATCAGCGCCAGATCATAGGGGGCATCTGGAAAATCTATATAGCCCTCACGGCAGATGATCCCCATCCTAACAGGCAGTTCAACATCATTTTCGGTAAGGATCGGCTTTATTATTTTTGCCATTCTGTTCAAATCAATTACGGGGTTTAAAATCTTTCTTTCTGCCCTGCTTGAACGTTTTACCCAGAAATGTTCGGTAGAACCAATATACACCTCATCTTTTTCCTCTTCAATAAAAACCAGGCACCAAATATCCGTTGGCGTGACGAGAAGTACGTTCATTTCTACTGGTGCTTTTTTCACCATAAAAACAGGCTGGTAAAAAACTAAAAACGTATCAGGAAACCGCTGCAGTAAATATTTCAGCTTATCGTCACGGTAGTAGCGTGAATCGACAAAGGATTGATCCCATATCGTGCTGCTTGCCCATTTAATTTGAAAGGAAAAAAACTGGTCTAAAAATATCTTTTTGAGCTCTTCTTCCGTTTCCGGCAGATAGTGGAGCAAAGGTGAAAAAGTGAAATTGAATTCCTCTGCTTTATCTTTGCTTTGATCCTCAAGCCCGCTTTCCAGTTTTTCTTTTTTCAAAATGCTCTTGAATTTTTTTATCAAACCCCACTGTTCTTCCTTGGCGGTCTCAGGGTCTTCTTTATGCAGATGTTCGCCATTTTTCCACGCTTCTTTCAGAAGCAGCCACTGCTGTTTTTTCAAGCGCATAAATTGTGCAGGATATCGCAAATGATCAATTTCATATCTTGAAATATAGTCCTGCAGCTTTATTAACTGTCCCATTTCATTCTTCCTTTTTTAAGCTCTATTGTTTTAACACATATGTATGCATTCTGTTATTATAAAATCTTTATTTAAGGCTGTTTTCGCATAAATTGTTGTTTTTCGCGAAAGTGTTAAATCCGTATTTAGCTATCTATCGTGGCATCTTTTCGTCCTAAGTTTATGGTTTTCAACCTTAAACCTTGTTTTTCAATATTTCTTTTACACAAATAGCAACAAAGTTTACGAAAAGAGCCTTATTTAATAGCCATATTAATTTTGCCTGGTGATTTCCGCTGCAGACACTCGCTTTCCTCGGGCGGTAGGGGAGCCTCCTCGTCTCAAGCTCCTGCGGGGTCTTCCCTAACTCGCTTTTCTTAGCAGGTGTCTCACGTATCTGCTCCTATCAACATAGGTCTATAATCAACATTGATTTTTATCAGAGTCCATTTTAAAAATCCGCTCGTTCAGTTTAACAAGAATACCTTTTTTTCTTCGTATTTTGGTATCCGATCTAGATGTGTTTGATATAAAACAACCCGATTGCCTGTAAATAATTGCTTTTCTTTTATTATAGTATGAAGCTTTTGACTTGAGAATGGTTCTTTTTCAGTCCATTTGCGTGAAAGGGTAATATGCGGGGCAAATGGTTTTGAATCCAGTATAAAACCCGCTTTTAAACAGCAATTATAAACCTGGTTCCTTAAATTGTTCAGAGAGTCGGATTCCTTTACTCCTGCCCACAGAATTCGGGGAGCCTCCTGTTTGCCAAATATCCCTAAGTGATCCAATTCAAGAGGAAAGGATGCAATAGCTGAAAGAGAAGAATGAAGACATTCCAGAGTATCTTCAAGCTTTTCCGGCTCTGTCCGCCCCAAAAAAGCCAAGGTTATATGATAATCCTCTTGGTGAACCCACTTTTTAAACGGAAAGGAATGTCGGATTTCTTTCGTCATTTCATATAAATACTGCTTTATTTCTTCAGGAAGCGCCAAAGCGAAAAAATAATGCGTACCAGTCATAATCTCACCTCATTTCGACATAGATTGTTATTACTAGTGTATCAAATCAGCGTGGAATTATTAACCATTCAGCCAAAAAACAGAAAGGAGAAGGTTTATGGTAAAAGGAGACTTAGTCTTATTCGACAAAGACTTATACGAGGTTTTCCATCTTTATGACAGCGGCTATTGTGAGATTAAAAAGGCAGATGGCAAGCAAATACAATTAGTACACCATACAGAAGTGGTCGTTCAGAAAAAGAATGAAGATTCGACTCCCACTCCTTGATTCGAATAAATGATCCTGCAAAAATGGTATATTGGGCCCAATGAAACTTAGGACTTTAACCAAAAGCTGTATTCACATCTATTGGGACACACTGTACACAGGATCTTTCCGCAGGTTGTCTGTCTTCACAGCATCGTTTGTAAACTATTAACAAGAATTTGTTTCAAATAGCAACAAAGTTTAGGAAAAGAGCAACAAAGTTTACGAAAAAGAGCAACAAAGTTTACGAAAAAGAGCAACAAAAAAGCAGATAGCCCTATTGCTGCTATCTGCTTTACCATTTGATTATTAAAGATGTTTTCACATAAAACTCAATTAAACAGCAACAAAGTTTACGAAAAGAGTCTAGCTGAATAACACTGCTTCTCAATTTCCTTTTCAAAAAGCTCTTGAAGCTTACGTGTCAATTGACCCGGCTTACCATCCCCGATTGTTTTTTCATTTAGCAGAATATCCGATTTGGTATTTTTGGCTAACTGCACAATCGGCATAATTTCAGAAGTCGTACTCGAAATAAATATTTCGTCAGCATCCAAAAGCTCATCCACTGTAAAAGGCTTCTCTATTACTTGAATTCCCTGTTCTTTGCAAATGTCCAGAATTACCCTTCTGGTAATTCCATTTAAAATGAGGTTTGTAGCCGGATGAGTCCATAGTTCTCCATTCTTGATAACAAATGCATTTGAAGATGACCCTTCTGTAACAATATTGGAACGATGCTGAATGGCTTCGAAACAGCCATGATTTGCTGCTTCCTGTTTAGCCAGGATATTGCCAAGCAAGTTCAGGCTTTTTATGTCACAGCGCAGCCAGCGGATGTCATCCACTAAAATCCCTTTTACTCCATTTTTCATAGAGGACTCTGGTCTTTCAACTTCCCTGGTATAGGCAATAAATACCGGAACAACATCATCTCCCGGAAATCCATGTGCCCGCATTGCAACGCCGCGTGTAAATTGCAGATAAATAATTCCGGTCTTTAATTGATTCTCTTTTACCAGATTTTCAAGCTGCTCTTCAAGGGAGTTCCTGTCATAGGGGAGTTCCATGGAAATTTTTTCTGCACTTTCGTACAGCCGTTTAATATGCTCTTCCTTTGTAAACAGCTTTCCGTTATAGACCCTTATTACCTCATAAATGCCGTCACCAAATTGGTACCCGCGATCTTCAATATCAATGTTGATTCCAGTGCGTTCAACTAATTCCCCGTTAAAAATAATTTTCTCCAAAGTAATCCCCCTGTCTGTTAAAATCTTTTTTTAGTTATTCCTGCCAGCCAATTCAAAAATGGCCTGAGCATAAATGGCTGTTGCTTTAAATAAATCTTCAACAAACATAAACTCATCTTTTTGGTGCATGACATCCGGACGGCCAGGAAACAAAGCTCCAAAAGCAACACCAGTTGTTAAAGAACGGGCATAGGTCCCGCCGCCAATCGCCAGAAGCTCAGCTTTTTCACCTGTTTGGTCTTCATAAACTTTCTGAAGTGTCTTAATAAGCGGCTCATTCTTATCGACATGATGAGGCTTGGAGTCAGAAAAGTTTTCTAAAGTATATCCATTTTTCTCAAGAATTTCTTTAATTGACTTTAAGCCGCTCTCCATATTGAATGTCACTGGATAGCGCATATTAATTCCAAAGCGCCCTCCGTTTTCCTCGTTGTAGTCCAGCCTTCCGACATTCATCGTCAGGTCACCAGTAATCTCATCTGAGTATTTTATGCCAAATCCTTCACCGCGCGATTGTTCATATAAGAATTGAACAGCGAAATCAATGAACTGTTTTCCGCCCCCATTCAATTGCTCAGAATAATCATATAAAAATTTAGCAAGCTGAAGCCCGGCATTCACTCCATTATTAGGTTCCATTCCATGTGCTGATTTTCCTTCTAATACAAGAGAAATTTCACCATTTTCCTCAAAAATTTTCCCTTTTAAAGAAGCATTTTGCATAAATTTCTGGAACTCCTCCGAAATATCCCCTTTATTTCCATTCACTTGAAGCTTTGCTTCCGCATGGTCTGGTACCATGTTGTAGCGTCTTCCAGAATGAAAAGAAACCAAACGCACATTGGCTGAATTTGCTTCAGCTTCAGGTTTAAATACAAGATCATAATCGGCTATCCCTTTTTCTGCATTTATAATCGGAAAATCACCATCAGGTGCAAACCCCATATCCGGCATCTCTTCACGCTCAAAATAATGATCAACACAGCGCCAATCACTTTCCTCATCTGTACCAACAATCAAGCGGACCCTTTTCTCAAGAGGCAGCCCCAGTTCTTTCACAATTTTCATCCCATAATAGGCTGCCAGCGTCGGACCCTTATCATCACTGGATCCTCTTGCAAAAATCTTCCCATCCTTTATAACTCCGGAATAAGGGTCAACACTCCAGCCATCTCCTTCAGGCACCACATCCACGTGACATAATATCCCGACTAGCCCCTTTCCTTCTCCCATTTCCAGGTGCCCGGCCAGATTGCCGACATTCTTGCTTATAAAGCCGTCCTTGTTTCCAAGATCTAATAAGTAATCCAACGCTTCCTTCACACCTTTTCCTAAAGGAGCATCTTCGGTTGCATTTTCTTCATCCAGCACACTTTTAATATGTAATAAACCTTGTAAATCCTTTATCAAATCGTCTTGTCTTTTTTCTACTTCTTTCATCCAATTAATAGTAGTCATGATTAAAAACTCCTTTTTAGGGATATATAATACTAGCTCTTTATATTTTACCCTTTTTAAAACTTGAAATAAATATTATAAGACAGCCCGAGGCTCCGGGATATTAAGGATCATTTCTAATTCATTCCTTTTATACACTAAGAGAATGAAACAGTCATACTTGCAAGCCATATTCATAGGCTATTAGTAGGAGAAATTTTAGCTTTATGTTTGTAAATTAAATGTGTTAAGTGTACAATATAAGTGTCCGCATCTTAGATTTGTAAATAAGTTTAAGAAAAGGAGTTGTCTACTGGAATTAAACATTTAATCAAGGAGGAATTATTTCCTCAATAGAAGCCGTCCGCAGTCTTTGTCTTAGGAAAAAAGATGAGGGAGTGGTTTTTTGAAACCTTCAACGAATAGAATGTTAACCCGAATTAAATCAATCTACGTGTTTATCAAGGAAAATGGTGCAGTTACGACCCAGGAACTTGTAGATGAGTTCGGCATCACTCCGCGTACTATTCAAAGAGATTTAAATGTACTGGCATACAACGACTTAATTAAAAGTCCGCACCGCGGAACCTGGACAACAACAGAAAAAAGAGTTCGAATTTCATCTTAAAAATAAATATTGTCTTAAAAGGCGCTCGTGAACAAGACGAGCATTTTGTATAAACACCTTGTAAAACGAACAAAAGAACTGAATCCCAATGAAAGATTCAGTTCTTTTGTTCGTTTTTTGATGAAGGCTGTTCTCGCATAAATAGTTGCTTTACTTACAATGGATAAATTCATATCGTTCATCTTCGTGATAACTTTTCATAAGCTATTTACAAGTTTTTTTTAAAACCTGTTATTTTCATCATCTTTTATGTCAAATAACAACAAAGTTTACGAAAAGAGCCCTAACTTAATTATGAATAATACAGTATTTGCGAAAAACGCCTTGATGAAAACTTCTCTATTCGAAAGGATTTCACCTTTATTCTGTCACCAGAGGATGCTCCTTTAATTTTACCACTTCCTCTTCACTCAGCTCCCGGTATTCTCCCAGCTGAAGGCTTTCATCCAGAAGCAGAGGCCCCATGGAAAGACGCCTCAAATACACCACCCTTTTTCCAACTGCTTCGAACATTCGCTTTACCTGATGAAATTTTCCTTCTGTAATAGTCAATTCGATATCAGAGCGCAGGCCTGTCTTTAAGATTTTCAACACTCCAGGCTTTGTATGATAACCATCGTCCAGTGTTACCCCTTCTCGAAATGCATCCGTATCTTTTTCACTGACCTCTCCATCGATGACGGCAAAATAAGTTTTTGGCACGTGTTTTTTGGGTGAAAGCAATTGATGGGCAAGGGCTCCGTCATTTGTAATCAGCAAAAGCCCCTCGGTATCTTTATCCAGACGCCCTACTGGAAAGGGCTCTAGAATCCGATCTTCTGTTTTTAACAGATCAATTACTGTCTTGTCCCGTAAATCCTCTGTTGCTGAAATAACACCCTGAGGTTTATTCATCATAAAATATACATATTCACGGTACACAACGGGTTCACCATGGACTGTAACAACGTCCTCCTCTGGATTAAGCTTGGTCTTTGCATCCTTCATTATCACATCATTTACTTTGACCGCTCCGTCCTTTAATAATTTTTTCACTTCTTTCCTGCTTCCTACACCAGCATTTGAAAGCAGTTTATCAATTCTCATTTCATTTTCCCCCTTAATGAACGTTTTATATTTTTTCCATTAGCTGTTTTTTCATAGATTGTTGATTTACGTACAAAGGATTATTCCATATGTTGTCTGTCTTCGTGGCATCTTTTTGTATTATTCACAAGTTTTAATACTGAATATATATTTTAAATATATTTTTGTTTCCAATAGCAACAAAGTTTACGAAAAGAGCCTTTCCATTTTATCTGTATCATTTTCTTGAATGCCTAACTAAACGATTGAAAATAGGTAAAAAAGTGGGTACACACCCATACATTCTCTTTTGGCCCACATAGCCTATGTATAAGAAAAGCGAAAGCGTCTTGCTCATCGGCGTACAAACTTCAAAAGCTATCCTATCCGCCGCTTTAGCTTAATGCACGATTAAAAGGAGTGATTCAGTTTGCACTACAGGCAAGTTATCCAAAACGGAATGCATACGCCCCATTCTCCATATCCCCAAACCGCGCCTCAAACAGCATCTGTTCAAAAACAGGAGGATCCGGAGTATGCTAGGCTAAAGGAAGAGATCAGGAGAATGGAAAAAGATATGGATCGCATGAATCGCAGGATTCTCCTTATTGAGCTTCAATTAAACAATTTGACCCCTGCCGGTTTGGCACCCCCAATTATGGAATTGCCTCCGATGGCAAAAATGGACGCTATGGAAAAACAGGGATATGCTAATTACAAAAATCTTATGTCAGGCATGAATCCATTCGGCATAAACAGCAAACAGAGTTTTGACTGTTAAATTAAGAAAGATTTTTTTTGCAGCCTGACGACCTCCTTTCCTCCGCGGAAGAAGAGGATGATTAGAAAAAGGAGGCCATATTAGAAAATGACCTCCTTTTATTATTGAAACCTTTTTTAATAATTCTTATGATCCAAGCCGCAGTTTTGCTTTTATACGCTGTACACGACTTCCAAACAGCCTGTCAGCAAGATTGGACTTAAGTCCAAGAGCAGCGTATACCAATGCTCCGACACCTCCGCAAATGACAATAATGAGGAAGGACTGAAATTTGGAAGCAGGACTTAAAAAGATGGTTAAACCCTTGTAAAGAGCAATGACAACTACACACATAATGACATTAAATACGCCAATTAAGATGGTCCTTCTTACGATCATTTTAAATGGATAGTTGGCAAAAAGCTTAATGATAACAAGGTTAATAATAATGGATACACTGTATCCCAATGCTGTAGTATAAACCGCACCCAGCACATGATATTTTTCGATAAAAGGAATATTTAAGGTTAATTTAATGAGCAAGCCTACCAAAAGACTCAAAATTGTAAATCGCTGTTCATTAATCCCCTGAAGAATAGCAGCTGTCACGGAATAAAGTGCAAAAAGGATTGCAACAGGAGCATAATGCATTAATACACTAGTCCCAATATCGCTTTGACCATTATAAAATAATGTATAGACAGGCTCTGCCAGTATGGATAATCCCATCGCAGCAGGAACTGTCACGAATAAAAGAATTTGAAAGGTTTGGTCCACAGATCGTACTAATACTTTTTTGTCACCGACTGCAAAGGATTCTGTAATTAAGGGAACTAAAGTTAGTGAAAAGGCCGTGGCAAGTGAGACAGGAATAATAACCAGCTTATGGGCATCAAAGTTTAAAACACCAAGATCCGCAATGGCATTGCCAGCATTGACTGCTTCCATCGCCCTTTTAAACGTGACTTGGTCAATGATTTGGTAAAGCGAGTTTGCAATTCCCACAAATACGAAAGGAAGTGCGTAAAGAATGATCTCTTTATACATACTTCCAAGAGAAACCGTAACTGTTCCCCGATCATGCACTAAAAGCTCATCAAAGGTTGGTTTACTTTTTTTCCAGTACCAGAACAAACAAATCAAGCTGGCAACCCCGCCGATAAACGCTGCAAACGTTGCAAGACTAATTGCGGTAACCATGCTTCCGTGAAACACCTTTAAGACGACATAGGCTCCTCCGATTAAAAAGATTGTCCGTACGATTTGTTCAACTACCTGGGATATAGCCGATGGCCCCATCATTTGATGTCCCTGGAAGAATCCCCTGATAAGGCTCATAACAGGAATAATAATCAATGCATAGCTGACAGCGCGAATAACGGTTGTCACATCTGCAACACCAAAGCTTGCTTTTTGGCTTCCTGCCATTACAAGCTCCGCAAAATAAGGAGCAGTTAAAAACATGATCAAAAAGCAGACAAATCCAGAGGTTATCATAATAAATGTACTGGATTTAAACAGCTTCCGCCCTACTGCGTATTCTTCCAGCGCGTTATGCTTCGCAATATATTTTGCTACTGCGAGCGGAATTCCCGCTGTGGATATACTGATGAAAATATTGTAGGGTACATAACCGAAGCCATACAGGGCTACTGGCTCAGACCCCCCTACAATTTCCCGAAACGGGATAACATAAAAAAGCCCCAAAACTTTTGAGATAATTGTACCAAGCGTTAAGATAAACGTACCTTTTATTAAATTAGATGAAGACGAAGACATAGAATCCCTTCCCGAACACATAGATTAGCAAAACTAGAGGACTAACTCGTCCATTATATAAGTTGTTACATAGTAATTTTTCATACAGACTGTTTTTCATAAAACAGGTACTGCAGCACAGGCATCTAAAAAAGCTATCGGAAATTGACGTTTTTAATTTTTTTTGCCATATAAAAGAAAATCTGTTAAAGATTTATTTAAAAATGCCGATATATATGCTATTTGCTCTATGTAAGCACTAATAAGTAGTTTACATCGAACAATGGCAATTGACAATTTATTTATTGTTACATTTTTAGGTAGCTTAACGAAAGAACCGTATAAAGTCCCCTCCTTTATAAAGGTTGCAATCTCCAAAAAGAAAAATTACAATTGTAAAGATTTAAATGTAAATAACGATGAATTTCCTGCCGAGTATACAGAGAGGCGTTCTGATTCGGTTCTTCTGGACGAAATTTTGGATCGGCAAACAATAAATATCAAGTCTTAATGTCTCTGTTTATGCTTATATTTTGAAAAATAACAGAGTCCTTTACCAAAGCTATCTTATAAAAAGGTGTTGAAAGCATGAAATATGATGTAATCGTTGTTGGAGGAGGCCCCTCTGGATTAATGGCCTCTATTGCAGCTGGTGAAAAAGGGGCTAAAGTATTGCTGATTGACAAAGGAAGCAAGCTTGGAAAAAAATTAGCCATCTCCGGTGGAGGGCGCTGCAATGTTACGAACCGGCTTCCCATTGATGAAATTGTAAAGCATATTCCCGGTAACGGCCGGTTTCTTTATAGTGCGTTTTCCATATTTAATAATGAAGACATTATTCGTTTCTTTGAAAATTTGGGGATTGAATTAAAAGAAGAGGATCATGGACGGATGTTTCCTGTCAGCAATAAAGCACAATCCGTTGTAGATGCACTTATCCATCGTTTAGAAGAATTGCATGTGACGGTCCGTACGAATTGCCCGGTAGAGGATGTCCTCTTTGAAGATGGCAAAGCGGCAGGAGTCATTGTCCAAAAAGGTGAAAGAATTGATTGCGGATCTCTTGTATTGGCTGTAGGCGGGAAATCCGTCCCTCATACAGGCTCAACTGGGGATGGGTATCCGTGGGCGGAAAAAGCAGGCCATACGATCACAGAGCTTTTTCCAACAGAAGTTCCTATCACTTCCGACGAACCCTTTATCAAAAGCAAGACCCTGCAAGGACTTTCATTGCGGGATGTTGCTGTAAGTGTTCTTAACCCAAAAGGAAAAGCTTTAATCACACATAAAATGGATATGATATTTACCCATTTCGGCATATCCGGCCCGGCGGTTCTGCGCTGCAGCCAGTTTGTTGTAAAGGCTATGAAGAAATGGAAGCTTTCTCACGTTACGATGTCCATCGATGCCTGCTCGGACATGAATCAGGAGGAGCTTTTCCAAAAGATACGAAAAACACTTCAGGAAGAACCAAAAAAAGCGATCAAGAATGCTCTCAAAGGCCTTGTTCCGGAAAGATATTTATTATTTTTACTTGAGAAGAGCTTAATTGACGAAAATGCACCTGGCTCAACTGTCTCCGTGGAGCTGCTCCGGGCTTTTGCACAGCTTTGCAAGAATTTTACTTTTACAGTAAACGGAACACTGCCATTAGAAAAAGCTTTCGTAACAGGCGGCGGTGTATCCATAAAAGAAATTGAACCAAAAACAATGGAATCTAAATTAATGCCTGGTCTCTTTTTCTGTGGGGAAGTGCTCGATATTTACGGATATACAGGAGGCTACAATATTACAGCTGCTCTTGTGACCGGCAGATTAGCCGGAACCAATGCTGGAAAATACCGCATCTAGTAATTGAACAACGGGACCGTTTTTTAAAGCTTGGGGCTATGAAATCCTTCGAGATGATTGGCTTCTGTCTATGGATGAGCTTTAAGAGTTTCAAATAAAAAACTCGCACTTTCGAAAAGTGCGAGTTTTTGTATTTCAGATGGCCAACCTCTTCTTTCATTTTCTCAACTTAAAAACGATAAAATCACTTGATCTCAAATCTTCTTTAAACGATGGGTATTTTTTCAACATTTCAGCTGAGGGTTTGGGTTCTATCAGATCGTCTACTATAAAACCAGCATCTTTTATGGCTCTAAAATAGCTTGATAATGTTCTGTGGAATAATAATATCTTATCTGGCTGTTCCCGTGGAATAACCTGATCATAAACGCCTTCATAAAAATAGTTATCGATTTTCCAATATAATTTTTCCCCTTCATGATTCCGTTCCCAGCCGCTATTAGGTGTAACAAAACAAGGATGCAGGATTGAGAATATAAATGTACCCCCATCTGCCAGAAGACGGTACATTTCTTTTATCGCATCCCGGTAATGTTCAAGGTCTTGAATAACCATATTGGAAACAATAAGATCAAAGCTCTTATCAGCAAAACAATCCAGTTTTTCACAGTTGCCGTGATAAAACCGTATGTTCAAATCTTCCGCTGTTTTGTTTTGAGCAATTTCCAGCATTCTCTTCGAATAATCAACCGCGGATACAATAGCCCCTGATTTAGCAAAAATTCTGCTTAAATATCCCTCTCCGCAGCCGGCATCCAGGACTTTTTTATCCCGAATGGGTTCTACAAGTCTGGACAATACAGGATTTAATAACACTTCTCTATGAATGTCCCCGTTGGCATCATAGCCGGCTGTAAATAAATCTGCATATCGGTCCCATCTTTTAATGGCTTCTTCTGTACCAGGAGAATCCCCCATAAAATCCACCTTTCTTTTTGACCTTGTTTAATTTTTATAGGACAGGCTGTTTTTTACTGCGTCCTTTCTGCCTATCCTTTAACGTCCGCCCTTTTATACATTTTACACTTTTAGGTAAAATCCCTTCTTTTTGTATAAGTTTCATTTACCGAGGAATCGTTTGCCTGCATATATCCAATCACCCAAACCAAAATGGCTTATTTATGCTGGTCTGCCACCACCAATACATCCATATGCCTGACTTCTCTTAATAAGCGCTGTGTAACCGATCCTTTAAGGATTTCCTCCCAGCGGGTACGGGCGGATTGCCCTATGATTACTTGTGTAGCCTGTTTTTCATTCATTTGCTTTGCAAGCTCTCTGAATATATGTCTTCTGTCACTTGTTTTATATTGTTCAAATCTTCCGCCAAGCCGTTCGGTTAATTGACGAATTTTCTCTAACATTTCCTCTTCCTCTTCAGTTAAAAGATGGTGGTCTTTCACATAGGCTACATACCAAAGGGCCTTTAATCGATACGCGATGCGGAAACCTCTGCGAATCAGCCGTTCGCTGTCCTGTTCCAGCTTCGTACAAACAAAAATCACTTCTTCCTGCCGCCATGGCCCTCTTAATGTCCGTTTTCTTTCCCATGCCTCCAATCTGTCATCCACATCATCTGCGACTTCCCTCAGTGCCAATTCACGCAGGGCAATCAGGTTTCCTGTTTTAAAGAAATGCTCCAATGCCTGCTCCACTTTTTCAGGAGCATAAATAAGGCCTTCTTTCATTCGGTCCCTTAATGCCTTTGGAGAGATATCTATGAGTTCGATTTCATCCGCTCTTCGTAAAATGTGATCAGGAACGGTTTCCCTGACTCTTATGCCGGTTATTTGTTCGACACTATCGTTTAAGCTTTCTATATGTTGAATATTCATAGTAGAAATAACGGATATCCCGCTTTTTAGAATGGCTTCAATATCCTCATACCGTTTATGATTTTGACTGCCTGGCACATTGGTATGGGCCAGTTCATCAACTAATACCACCTCGGGGTTTCGCTTGATAATGGCGTCCGTATTCATTTCCTCAAGCAGTGCCCCTTTATAAGGGATCTTTTTTCGAGGAATTAATTCCAGAGATCCAATCTGATCAAAAGTATCCTTCCGTCCATGTGTCTCCAGTAATCCAATGACAATATCAATTCCTTTTTGTTTGAGCTCATTGGCTTCCCTAAGCATGGTATAGGTTTTTCCAACTCCCGGCGCAGCCCCTATGTAGACTTTTAACGCCCCTCTGTTTATTTTATTAATTTCTTTTTCTAATTCCTTTATTGTAAGGCGGCGATAGGGATTATCATCCCGTTTTTTTATTTGCTTTGTTGGGAGAACACGCTCCCCATCCTTTTCAGCCCGGTCTGCAACAATAAAAATATCGATATTTTTAGTTTTCCAAAGAATTTTATTGATAATGGAACCATAGAGTATTTCTTCCCACCGGGTACGTTTTGATTGCCCCATTACAATTCGTGTGACATTATACTGTGTTGCATACTGAACAATTTGCGCCGATAACCCCTCTTTTAACTCGACTTCCTCAAACCTTCCTCCAACTTTTTCAACCAGCTTTATAATGGAGCGTTTAAAGGTTAATTCATTATTTGATCTTTTTTTATGAGGATCATGAATACAAATAACCAGCAATTCCCCGCCTAATCTTTTGGCGATTTGCTGGCCCCTTCGGATTAAAATAGAGCCATTCCAATGATATTGGACCATCACAAGAATTTTTTCTGATGCACCTGATGGACCAATCATTCCATGTTTTTCCCGGTAGTCTTCCAGTACATCGTTTACCTCGCCCGCAAGGTACCGCAATGCCGTTTCACGAAGTGCAGCAAGATTCCCTCTATGAAAGAGCTTTTCACTTTTTCGATTTTGATTATGGGAATACTCAATTTCCCCTTCCTGAAGCCTATGAAGAATAACTTCCGGCGTAACGTCCAAAAGCTTTACTTCATCAGCAAGAGCCAGCGTATCTTCTGGTACACTGCAATTCACCTTAACCTTCCCTCCAGTTATTTTAGCTGCGATTCCCTTCACGTCATCCAGTTCAAATATATTTATCGTTGTAATAACACTAATTTTCATGTTTAAAAGATAATGGATATCATCCAGCCGGGTCTGCCTCTCTGCCTCAGAACGGTTTCTGTGGGCGAGTTCATCCACCAGTACCACTTCTGGGTTCCGGTTCACAATGGCTTCAATATCCAGGTCATATTTCTCTTCACCTTTATCAATCCATTGAACAGGAGGGATCACTTCTAATTCACCAATTTGTTCAATGGTTTTTGGACGGTTTAAAGGACTGAGAAATCCAATTACAACATCTATCCCCCGTTTTTTCAAAATATTTCCTTCTCGCAGCATATGATAGGTTTTACCAGACCCAGGCACTGCACCAAGAATGATTTTCAAATGGCCTCTGCGAATTTTTTGGATTGATAATAGAATCTCCTCAGGCGTTTTTCTTCGAAAGTCATCCTCACTCATATGTATGCCACCTCTTTTCATCAAATAGGTAAGAAAAGCGCAAGCGCCTTGCTCATCGGCGTACGGATTCCGTAGTCTTCGACTGAGATAAAGAAAACTAGATGTTGACTTATCGCAGGGAGAAGATGAAGAAATCCGCTAGCCGATAGGCGCTGTCTAAAACAAAATAGAAAAATCCCCCTACCTTTTTCCCTTTTTTATTCAGTAGTAAAAAAGGGTGACTCCATTCAGCGGCATAGTCGGCTTATTGAATAACCCTCCCTTCCATTTATCTTATTTTATTTTCTGCAGTGCCATATTTATCTCTAATACATTTACACGAGGTTCACCAAAAATCCCCAATGACCGCCCTTTCGTGTGCTGATCTATTAAGGATTGCAGGCGCTCTTCAGAAATACCCGTTACTCTTGCAATCCTTGGCACCTGAGCCTTGGCAGCTTCTGGTGATAAATCCGGATCAAAGCCAGAACCCGAAGTTGTAACTAAATCTGCAGGAATGTCATTGCCGAGCCCTGGATTTTCCTTTTTCAATTGATTAACGCTTGCTTTTACCGACTTCACATAATCATGGGATGCAACAGCTGCATTCGTAGCAGCTGAAGCGGTTGGATCATACTTTGCTGCTGAAGCCCGCGGCTGGAACCACTGCGTACCTTTAAAGCCTTGTGCCAGCATCTCTGACCCTTTTACTTTACCATTTTCAGTAACCAGGCTCCCTTCTGCCTGTTTATGAAATAATACCTGTGCAAACCCTGTTGTGACGACAGGATAAATGAACCCACATAAAATCATCAGGAACACGGATGTTCGAAGCGCAGTCATAAAAAACCTCATACGAGTCTCCTCCACTATTTTTAATTAAACCGGATCAAATTTGATGCTGATTTATGCTCCGGAGCTGCCGAACATCTGAAGGCTCCATTAAAAAATTGGAAAAGGGGCCTCCAGCATCAGAGTCTTCTAAACCGCCGGTAAAAGCCCGGAGCGAAAATCAACGAAATAGGATGAACAAACAAAGCCCTTCGTTAGGCCAGATGTAAGGCTGATACAATCATATCGATTAATTTAATGCCAATAAAAGGAACGAGCACTCCTCCTGCTCCATAAATAAGCAGATTCCTTGAAAGAAGCTTATTCGCATTCATCGCCCTGTATTTAGCCCCTTTCATTGCAATTGGAATGAGAAGCGGAATGATAATCGCGTTAAAGATCAAGGCAGATAGAATCGCTGATTTCGGTGATGTTAACCCCATTACATTGAGTGTCTGCAATTGGGGTATTACCGTAATAAACAACGCCGGAATAATGGCAAAGTATTTAGCAATGTCATTTGAAATAGAAAAGGTTGTTAAAGCCCCGCGTGTAATCAATAATTGCTTTCCAATTTCAATCACAGATAAGAGCTTTGTCGGATCAGAATCCAAATCAATCATATTGGCAGCTTCTTTTGCAGCCATTGTCCCGGAATTCATGGCTAATCCGACATCAGCTTGAGCAAGAGCCGGAGCATCATTGGTGCCGTCACCAGTCATAGCCACAAGCTTCCCTTCTGCCTGCTCTTTTTTTATTGCGGCAATCTTATCCTCAGGCTTTGCTTCTGCAATAAACTCATCAACACCGGCTTCTTTCGCAATCGTGGCTGCGGTCAATGGGTTATCACCTGTACACATAACCGTTTTGATGCCCATGGCCCTTAATTCTGCAAACCGTTCTTTGAGGCCGGGTTTTACGGTATCCTTTAAATAAATGACACCATAAATTTTATTGTTAATCGCTACGGCTAAAGGAGTCCCTCCAGCCCGTGCAATTCCTTTTGCTTTCTCATCCAGATCGGCAGGAATGCTCCCATCATGGGCGGCAACATAACTTTTAATGGCTTCTACTGCCCCCTTTCTGATGGCAGTTCCATCTTTTAAATTTAATCCGGACATCCTGGTTTCAGCTGTGAATTCAACTATTTCCGCATCTTTATAGTCTTTTTCGTTCCATCTGATGCCCTTTTTATTGGCCAGCTCCACTACCGAACGCCCCTCCGGTGTGTCATCTTTTACAGATGCCTTCAGCGCTGCCATTGCAGCCTCTTCGTCAGAGATACCGACAATCGGCAAAAAGTCGCTGGCCATTCTGTTACCAAACGTAATTGTACCCGTTTTATCCAGTATCATTGTATCGATATCCCCAGCTGCTTCTACCGCTTTCCCGGACATCGCCAGAACGTTAAATTGTGTTACCCGGTTCATTCCAGCAATCCCGATCGCTGACAGCAGACCGCCGATCGTGGTTGGAATCAGACAAACCAAAAGAGCAATTAACGTCGCAACATCCAGGTTAACCTTTAAATAGTTTGCTAAAGGCACTAATGTCATAATGACAAACAAGAATATGAGGGTTAAAACCGCTAAAAGTGTAGTTAAAGCAATTTCGTTCGGCGTCTTCTGCCTTGAAGCCCCTTCGACCAATGAAATCATTCGATCCAGAAAGGATTCACCCGGATCCGTCAATATCTTAACGATGATATAATCCGATACAACCTTTGTTCCCCCTGTTACGGATGAAAAATCTCCCCCTGCTTCTTTTATCACCGGAGCGGATTCCCCTGTGATTGCTGATTCATCAATGGAAGCAAGACCCTCAATAATTTCTCCATCCGATGGAATCAGCTCTCCTATATCCACACGGACAATATCTCCTTTTCTCAAGGATGTGGATGGACGTTCTTGATAGGTTCCATCCTTTTGCAGAACCTTTGCCATGGTCTCCGATTTTGTCTTTCGAAGTGTATCTGCCTGTGCCTTTCCTCTTCCCTCTGCCAGAGCTTCTGCAAAGTTGGCAAACAGCACAGTAAACAGAAGAATAAAGAAAACTGCTGCATTATATCCATGTCCTGCAGTGCTGATTCCAAATATATCCGGCTTAATAGCAAGGATAAAGGTGATGAGGGTACCGACTTCAACAACAAACATAACGGGATTTTTGATCATCACGAGCGGATTCAGTTTTTTAAATGAATCTACAATAGCTTGAAAAACAATATCTTTTGATATTCCTATATTTTGAATGGCCATAAGATATCCTCCTTATTTAAGAAACATGCCAAGGTGTTCAGCAACTGGGCCCAATGCCAAGACAGGGAAAAACGTTAAGGCGCCAATGATTAAGATAATGGCGACAAGGATAGCAGTGAATAACGGTGTATCCGTACGGAAGGTACCTAATGTCGCTGCAGCCGTTTTTTTCGTTGCTAAAGAACCTGCAATTGCTAACATGGCAATGATTGAAATATATCGGCCAAGAAGCATAACTAAACCTATAGCAATATTATAGAAATTGGTATTCGCCGTAAGCCCTCCAAAAGCGGATCCATTATTTGCGGCACCGGATGTAAAAGCATATAAAACCTCTGAAATCCCATGATATCCCGGGTTTAATATGGAAGACACCGCTGAATGATTCATAAAGGCAAGGGCAGTCGGTACAAGAATAATCACCGGATGAATTAAAAGAGCAATAGAAGCCAGTTTCACTTCTTTAGACTCAATTTTCTTACCTAAAAATTCCGGTGTACGTCCTACCATCAAGCCGCAAATAAAAACGGATAAGATGACATACAGCAGGCCATTTAGTAATCCGACCCCTTTACCGCCAAACACGTTATTTAACATCATTTCAGCCAGTGGAACCAAACCGCCGATCGGGGTTAATGAATCATGCATATTATTAACTGATCCTGTTGTAACAGCTGTTGTGACGGCCGTAAACAAAGCGGATTCTGAAATGCCAAAACGAACTTCTTTGCCTTCCATATTTCCATGAATGCCAAGTGATTGCAGGGCTGGCGTACCTTTATATTCAGCAATAAAAACGACTGAAAGAAACAATAGGAACATAATCCCCATTGCGGCAAAAACAGACCAACCCTGGCGTTTATTTTTAATCATGACTCCAAATGCGTAGACAAGAGCAGTAGGTAAGAGCAGCATGGAAAGAATTTCAACAAGATTTGACAGTGGTGTCGGATTCTCAAATGGATGCGCCGAGTTGGTACCAAAATATCCGCCGCCATTCGTTCCAATATGTTTAATCGATTCCAGGGAGGCAACAGGACCTCTTGTAATCGTTTGTTTTGCTCCATCCATCGTGACTGCATTCACGGCTCCGTGCAGTGTTTGAGGTGTTCCTTGAAAAACCAAGAATAGCGCAATGATGAACGATAATGGTAAAAACACGCGCACCAATGAACGAACCAAGTCTACATAGAAGTTTCCCAGGTTATTTTCACGGGCAGCCAATCCACGAATAAATGCAATCGCCACAGCAAATCCTGTAGCTGCCGACGTAAACATTGGAAATGTGATCGCAATCATTTGTGACAAATAGGAAAGAGAATTCTCTCCGCTATAAGCCTGCCAGTTTGTATTCGTAATGAATGAGGCCGCTGTATTGAAGGCTAAGGCTGGCGACATATTATCGATTTTATCTGGGTTAAGAGGCAAGTACTTTTGGGTTCTGAAAACAATGTACATTAAGACCATCATGACAATGTTTGACAGCAGCATGGCAAAAACGTACTTTTTCCAGCCCATAGGCTCAGTCTCTTTAACTCCAATTAAACGGTAGATAAATCGTTCAACCGGTCCAAATACTCGGTCTAAACCTGTTTTATTATAATCAAAAACTTTAACAAGGTAGGTACCAACCGGTTTTACCAATATGCCGGCAATGATCAAGGTCACCAATACCTGTACTACTCCCATGGCCATTTTTGTATTCCTCCTATTGGTTATTCATCCTAAAATTTTTCAGGCTTTATTAAAACGACTATTAAATAAATCACTAATGCGATGCCAATCAAGGCCGGTACGAGCATCATTGATTACCCCCTTAAGCTTTTTCGCTAAATAATGCAAATCCAAAAAATAAAGAAAAAGACAAAACCATCAGTACGATTGATACAACATCACTATTCACATTTGACCATCCTTTCGAAGCATTGATAATCCGGTACTCCCTTGGTCCGGGCATCTAAACTGGACCATCACTGCCCTGATAACGGTCGGCTGCCGGCAGCCATCTATACTTTTATTAGAAAGTGGCAGGACCTTCCGGGAAGAGAAAGCAAAAAAAATAGACCTATGCTTACTCATTCCCCCGTTATCATGGCAAGCAGAAATGAAATAGAATCATCTCAATAAGATGCTCTAATTCGCCATTTCGCTTTTCATGATAATAGATGGAGAAAAAGTACTCATTGGTCTACTTAACGCCCAGCAAGCAATTTGCTTCCTTTGCATTCTGTCTCCCATATTCCTTTTTTCCGAAAATAGGCAAAATAAAAAAGACCTACTAGTTGGTTCAAGCTAATTTTTTGCTTCAAAAACAAAAAATCCCCCTGAATTAGGCGGTCTTAAGACCTCCCTCGCTTTAGCCGACGAAGTTAGCTGACGGGTAGGATGGCGAAAGAGTATCTCATCCCTTCTGCAGACTGCAGAATTAACCCCAAAAAATTGGTTCCTCCGTTCCTGAGTTTCCTCAGGATTAAGCCGATATTCAATTTGATTATGGCACAATTATATGCTTGGCGTTCATTGCTTGTAAATCGTCTAATTTAATGAAATTAACCCTTGTGAGAGTTTTTTTTCTTGAAAATCCAACTCAATCTTTCTATTTCTAATCCAATCTCGTTTTTTTAACTATTTATGCATCTTGACTTTATTAAGTAATACTGATTAAAAAAAGCATAGGCGCCATTTTCATCTAGGTATGGATTTGGGAGTCTCCGACTGAGATAAATGAAACTAGATGCCTACTTACCGCAGGGAGGAGAAGCAGAAATCCGTTAGCCATCAGGAGTTAGACTGGACAAAAACTACATTAGTTCATTATTTATTAATGGTTTTGGCGGAGGACATTGTTGGTTTTTTGCTCATTCGTTTGAAACGGAGGTTTCACACGAATGAGCAAAAAAAAGAGCAGTTTTCAACATCGAAAATTAACAGAGCTTATCCTTTAAGAAAAACGGTCGAAATGATTTGTCACTGTTCCTTGATGGAAAAACATCTGCCATCTTCCATCGCTGAATTTCCAAATAGAGCTTCGCAGCGAATATTGCCGGGTTTCTTCGTTTAAGATAAGATAGGTAGCCAGCACGATGTCTTTGGACAATGGATGGATCTCAAAATTACCTAAAACCATTTTGACCGTTCCTATGCCCTCATCGCTAATTTCTTCATCCTTGTATAACACTCTCCCTGAACTTCCAAATTCAAAGAAATCATCCGCCAGCAACCGGCTAAGCTCTTTTTGATTCGTCCTTATTTCAGGCTTTAAGAGATTTTCCTCCAGCTGCCGGAGATGTTCTTTCAAAGCTTCTTTATTCATCATAATCACATTTCCTTTCCCTCTCTTATATTTTACCTCCACCAAAAGGGTTAGAGGCTGTCACAAAAAGTCATATACTATTATGTGACCATGGAGACAGCAACTTTTCCTTACTAGTTGATTTCTACTGCAGGGACAGGCACTGCCTTACGCGGGCGGCCGGGAGTCTACAAAGACATAGGCAGCGTTCTGATCATCCTGCCGGTTGATTTCCACTTCAAGTATTCGTTTCCCCGAGCGGTATCGAACCCCGTCGCTGCAAGCTTTTGGGGTCTCACCTAGTAACTTGTGTAACTCGCAGGAGTCTTGTGCTTTCCGCTCTAATAAGCGTTGAATCCAAACGAACATTGGGTATTTCTAGATATGCGCAGCGCTAGTAGTCCTGCATGTCTTTTCTGCTTTAACAATATGGTTGTAAAATCAACATAGATTTTAAGGCAGAGACACCATGCTATTATTCGCACCCTGTGTTCCTCTTCCCTTTTTCTTTTTTGCCGGAAATATAAAAAGAGGTGGCTCAAAAGATTGCTTGTATCTTGCCTTTTGAGTCACCCTCTTTCTATTCATTCATTTCCCCCTTTATTCCCTAACAGCACCGATTCACTTTCCCGCTTTCATACCGGTCCTTTAAAATAAACAAATAGTATTCTTTTTCCGTCATAACTGGATCATTGGGATGAAATTGCTGCTGATGAAAAAGGTATCTTTCATAATTGGGCATCCCAATGATCGTTTTAATATGGGAGCGCATCCTACGTAATCGATTCATAAATGACATGATTCATCTGCACCTCACATTTGCGTTTGCTGAAAATTTGATTGTATGAATGGCGTCTCGTGCAAAGAGGTTGTTTTTTTTCGTACAAAAATATTGAACCAGACTCGAATGGAATCCAGTATCAAAAGAATTACAATTACAATAAAGGCAATCGTAATGGCGGCGTCCATCCTATCATTAAAGACGATTTGCTTCATGACTGACATACTGCCTGCGGGTGCCAGCACTTTTCCCTGGTCTATCGCAGTCTGATAAATTTTTGCATGTGCATAGAAACCGATAGCAGGAACAGTTGAAAATAATTTCATAAACGCAGCTCCAAGCGTAGTGATAGCCAGCCATACAAAAGGCAGAATGGTCACCCAGGAATAGCGGGCTTTTCCCATTTTTATGATAATGGTAGTGCCCACTGCAAGGGCAATGGCTGCCAGCATTTGATTGGAGATACCGAATAATGCCCATAAAGAATTTATGCCTCCAAATGGATCTATTGCCCCTTGATACGTAATATACGCCCAGCCTATTGTGATCAGGGCAGAAGCAATAATATTGTAAACATAGTTGTTTGTGCGTGCAAACGGTTTATACACATTCCCCAGTAAGTCCTGCAGCATAAAGCGCCCAATTCTGGTACCTGCATCGATGGTGGTTAAAATAAAGACCGCCTCAAAGAGAATGGCAAAGTGATACCAAAAGGCCTTTGCACCTGCCAGGAAGCTCGTAAAAATTTCAGCCATGCCGACTGCAAGGGTTGGTGCGCCTCCAGTTCTTGATAAAATGTTCACCTCTCCTATGCTTTTTGCTGCTGCAGTAATTTCCCCAGGTGTAATTTGAAAGCCCCATGAGGAGATTGCTTTAGCCGCACTTGCTGCACTTGTCCCAATGACAGCAGCAGAAGAGTTCATGGCAAAATATAATCCTGGATGAATGGCACAGGCTGCTATCAGCGCCATGATGGCAACACCTGACTCCATTAACATTCCTCCAAAACCAATCATACGCGCATGTGATTCCTTTTCAATCATCTTAGGTGTCGTTCCCGAGGATACGAGCGAGTGAAAGCCCGATACAGAGCCGCAAGCGATGGTAATAAACAAGAATGGAAATAAGCTTCCTGCAAATACCGGCCCAGTACCGTCTATAAATCTTGAGATTTTTGGCATTTTCAAATCAGGGAGAACAAATAAAATACCAAGTGCCAAAAGCAGGATTACTCCAATTTTTAAAAATGAGCTTAAATAGTCCCTGGGTGCCAGCAAAAGCCATACAGGAAGAATTGATGCGATAAATCCATAAATGGCAATCATGATGGCAAGCTGCGGTGCTGTAAAAGTAAACATGTCTGCCAGTGCCTTGGAATCAGCCACAAACTGTCCGCTCCAAAGAGCAATGATTAAAAGGACAAAACCAATAATCGATCCTTCCAATACCCTGCCTGGACGAATAAATCTCATATAAATTCCCATAAAGAACGCAATCGGAATGGTCATGGCAATAGTGAATACACCCCATGGTGAATTCGCCAGTGCTTTAACCACGACTAACGCTAAAACGGCAATTAAAATAATCATAATGGCGATGATTCCAATAGACGCAATAACGCCGCCGAATGGTCCAACCTCTTCCTTGGCGATTTGTCCAAGCGATTTTCCGTTTCTCCTCATAGACCCCATCAGGATAACCGAATCTTGGACGGCTCCCGCTAAAACAACCCCAATAATGATCCACAGCATTCCGGGGAGGTACCCCATTTGCGCGGCAAGGATGGGACCAACCAGAGGACCCGCCCCTGCAATAGCAGCAAAATGATGGCCAAATAATACCCATTTATTTGTCGGAACAAAATCTTTGCCATCATTATGCAGCTCGGCAGGGGTTGCACGATTGTCATTTAACCCAAATATTTTCCCGGCAATAAATTTACTATAAAAACGATAGGCAACAGCATAGGTACAAACGGCTGCTATAACCATCCAGGCAGCTGAAATCGTCTCACCATTAGAAATGGCCAGGATTGCAAAGGCAGCGGCTCCTAAAATGGAGACCAGCACCCAGATAAAGATAGACAAAATTCCCTTTCTCATTTTCTACTCCTCCTTTACTATACCAAAAGCTGGATTCCCCCTATCAAGTAAAATTCGGCAATCGTTTTTATATTCCTTTTAGAAATTTCAAATAATTTATTTTATAAGTATATTCCTTTTATTGTCACTGGCACAAAAGCGCAAGAAGCCTTCTTAACGGCTTATGTCTTTGATCCGGTGGTGCCTATAGCCGGCATGAGTCAGCGGCGTTTTTTCTTTTAAGATACTATTATAAGAGTCTTCCTCTTAAAATAGCAAAAAAGCAGCCTTCCCTTCTTTTTTAAGAAGTTTTTGCTGCTTTTTTATATAAAATCATGGCACTGAAGCAATAGATCTGTGCATCCACTTCTTCCGGTATTGCCGCTACATTAAATTTTATGTCGACAAACCGATTGTCATCCAGCGTCTTTAGAAACTTATTGACCTCTTCTTCCAAGTCCTTTTCATGCTCACAATCAATCACCTTTACCTGGATCACCAGTTTCTCTCCTTTGCGTTTTATCTCTAGTATGAACAAAGATAGAATTTTCTAAACAATTTACTTAAAAGAAAACCGTTGGGCTCCAGCCCTTCGGTATACGGATTTTCCATCGTGTTTCACAGTGATAAAAAGAGTATATTTTTATCAAAAGGCTGTTTTTGCATAGATTATTGCTTTAATTACAATGGGTCATTTCGTATGTTGTCTGTCTTCGTGGCATTTTTTTATAAGCTATTCAAAAGTTTTAATGCTGAACCTGGATTTTTAATCATTTTTTGTGTCAAATAGCCACAAAGATTACGAAAATAGCCTATCAAAAAAACCAGCAGGATTATCCCGCTGGCACTCTAATCATGTTTATTTCTTTGGCTTTGTTTCCCCTGTCCATTCCAGCATGCCGCCAGTCATATTTGTTACCTTAAATCCCTGACTGCTCATATACTCACAAACACGGCCGCTTCTGCCGCTGGAACGGCAGATGAAAATGTATTCCTCATCTTTATTGAATTGGTCAAGGGAAGCAGGGATTTCACCCATAGGAATGTGCTTAGCTTCAGGAATCATTCCTTCCGCTACTTCATCCTCTTCTCGAACGTCAATAAGGTTCAGCTTTTCCCCTTTAGCCAATTTGTTCTTTAATTCTTCAGTAGATATTACTTGAAAAGTTAACATGTATAGTTCATCCTCTCTTATCTCGCACTTTCGCTATTATACAAAAGCTAAGAGAAAAAACCAAGAATGTAAATCGATATGAAGTTACTTCCTTAAGCCTGTGTCAGCTTTTCATGAATCAGATTGGCTACCAATATATAACGCTTCGGTGCATCTCCGATATAATAAAATGGGTAGCAGGTTGTCACAGTAAGCGTGGCTCTCGGCTTCGGAACAATAACAGTCCGGTCATCCGCATCCACAATTCTGACTTTATATACTTTATAGGTAAACACACCGGCAGAGGTTTGGACAATTAATAGATCATTTATCCCCACTTCACCCAGTTTTCTGAAAACTGTATCACGGTGCCCGGACAGCACAGTGTTGTCCTTCTCACCAGGAAGGACACTTCTTGCAAAATGGCCGACTCCCTTAGCCAATTCGTCTTCATTGGCCCCCTCATATATCGATAGAGCCGCTCCCAGCTTAGGTATTTTAAGAGTGCCAATGACTGAACCCATTGCAGGAGCACTTGCATAAAGAGGAATTGACTGTTTCTTTTGTTTTGTTGCGTTTGGCTTTAGAGATGATGCCGGCTTAATGGCTATTTTTGGTACTTTATTCCCAGCCATGAAAGGCTGTATATTTTTGATAATGAGGGCAATACCTGCAGCCAGAAGAATGATACTGACGATTAAAATCAGCAGGCGTCCAGCTTTTTGGGTCATGCCTTCATCACTTTCCATTTTCTAAACAGCAATAACCCAAGTATCAATAGCACACTTCCCAAAAGGATATGATCCGCATAATGGCCTGCAGTGTTTGGCAATTTTCCTCCTGAGATCGTGCGGGCAACAGGCTTCCGGGTACTAGGCTGTTTTATTACCTTTTTCTCTGTTTTTACAATTTTATTAGCAGTAGTCTTAATGATTTCTGAACCAAACATATCTTTTGTAAGGACAATATCCGCCAAAAACTGATGGTTCGTATCATAAATTTCTATTAATAAATCGCGACCATTGGTAGATTTCATATTAATTAATTGCTGCTCGGTCACAGGGGTTTTTTCACCCTTTTTAACCAGATAGTATTTAACATCAAGCTGCAATAATGAAAGAAGCTCATTGTAGCTTTCCACTAAATTGTTTATTTGGGAAGGAGTCAAGTCTGATTTACTATTAAAATCCTTCATAGAACTCAAACGGTCCCCAATATCAGTTATTTTCTGATCAAAGCTTGGGTCCTTGACATTCAATGTCATAAAGTGGCCAATCAGCTTTTCAATTTCCTGATTGGTAAGACCGAATTGCGAGAACAATCCACTGAAATCCAGGCCTTGGGTATAGGATTTAATGGCATCGTCCAGGTCTTCTATATACTTATAGTTATCCAGCGAATCTCCATTTTCCTTTAATAAAACTTCCAATTCATCTTTTGTCATACCATATTGATTCAACAGATTTTGTAAATTTTTATCATCAATGGGTGTGCCGCTATAAAAAGACACCGTTTGATCAAGGGTATTGATGAATTTAAATTTATCACGGAGATTTTCATTTTTTTGAAGTTCATCGTTTTCTATTAAAAATGACTTTAGGTCGTCTTCGGATTTAAAATGATAATTCTTGAGCAGCTGAGCAAGATTTTCATCTGTTATGGGATCACCCAATTGTGTCTTGATCTCATCAACTGTATCAAAAGAATCTAATTCCTCATTAAAATAATACTCAAGATAGGAATTCAGCTGGGTTTTTGTCCATCCATTTTGTGCTAAGAAAGCATTCAAATCCTTATCTGGCGGTGCTGCATAACTAAGGCTTGGAAACAGGGACAAGCATAGTACAGCAGGTAAGATTAGTGCTAGAATTTTTTTCAATGTTTTTTCCCCCAATTTTTTATACTCTATAAAAATATACTGTAAAAAATAATATTTTGAAAGACTGGATATCTTATGAATGCAGCTATGTTTTATCCATTTATTCCATTTAATACCTATTTTACAAATCGCTTCTTATGGTCTAGTTTCTGCACTTTTCTCAATAGAACTTTTCACCTTGTTGAAGAAGATTTAGAAATTAAATTCGTTTTTTAATATTCTTTCACAAGCATCCATTAGCAAAAAAGACCGTTTTCCTATTCAATTCTTTATTCACATATATTAAATAGTGCCTGAATGTAATTTCTTCACGGTTTATTGCATAGCATATCTACCTCAAAAGGGGCATTCGGGTAAAAACAGTGTGTAATCGGCTAAAAACTTCCATTAATCGGGCAAAACCTGAACGTAATCGGGTAAAAATCCAACTTAATCGGCGGAAACAGGTACAAATACCCACTATGCGTCACTTCACCGCAATAAAGGGGTCAGACCCCTGCTTTACTTTAAAGCACTAAAGCACATCATAAAAAAACAGCCTCAAAGAGTGCACTCTTTGAGGCTGTTTTCAATCGCTTATTTAATTGGCTACTATGTTAACAAGCTTGCCAGGGACGGCAATAACTTTGCGAACCGTTTTGCCTTCGATCAGCCCTTGAATCGTTTCATCCTTAAGGGCGATTCCTTCAAGCTCTTCACGGCTTGCATCTTTTGCTACAAGCATTTTTGTTTTTACTTTTCCATTTACCTGAACAACAATTTCCACTTCATTGTCGACAAGCTTAGACTCATCGTATGTTGGCCATGTTCCATAGGCAATGGTTCCTGAGTGTCCTAATTTCTCCCATAGCTCCTCTGCCAGATGCGGAGCGATAGGGGAAAGCATTTTAACAAAGCCTTCTGCAAAGGATTTAGATACAAATTCAGCTTTGTAGGCTTCATTAATGAAGACCATCAGCTGTGAGATTGCCGTATTAAAATGCAACGCATCCATATCCTCTGATACCTTCTTGACAGTCTGATGATACACTTTTTCAAGTGCTTCCTCATGGCCGTCAGCCACTTTACTTGAAAGCTCTCCGCCTTCGTTTACAAGCAAACGCCAGATACGGTCAAGGAATCGTCTTGCTCCATCAAGGCCATTAGTCGACCAGGCAACAGAGGCATCTAGCGGACCCATAAACATTTCGTAAAGTCTAAGTGTATCGGCTCCGTGGCTTGCGACAATCTGGTCAGGATTTACTACATTGCCTTTCGACTTACTCATTTTTTCGTTATTTTCACCAAGAATCATTCCTTGATTAAACAGCCTTTGGAATGGTTCCTTCGTTTGGACAACGCCTATATCATAAAGGAACTTATGCCAAAAACGAGCATACATTAAGTGAAGGACAGCATGTTCAGCACCGCCGATGTAAAGATCGACAGGAAGCCATTCTTCCAGTTTTTCTTTGCTAGCCAGCTCTTCGCTGTTATGCGGGTCAATATAGCGCAGGTAATACCAGCAGCTGCCCGCCCATTGAGGCATTGTGTTGGTCTCGCGGCGGCCTTTTTTCCCTGTAACAGGATCCGTTACATTCACCCATTCCTCAATGTTCGCAAGCGGTGATTCACCAGTGCCTGAAGGTTTAATTTCATTTGTTTTTGGAAGCACAAGCGGCAGCTCTTCTTCCGGAACCGTCGTCATTGAACCATCCTCCCAGTGAATAATCGGAATAGGCTCACCCCAATAGCGCTGGCGGGCAAACAGCCAATCGCGAAGGCGGTAGGTTACTTTCTTTGTGCCGATTCCTTTTTCTTCAAGCCAAGCAATTGCTTTTCCAATGGCTTCTTCTTTATGAAGGCCATCAAGGAAATCAGAATGAACATGAGGGCCGTCTCCAGTGTAAGCCTCTTTTTCAATATTTCCGCCAGCTACAACTTCTTTAATAGGAAGCTCAAACTTACGGGCAAATTCATAGTCGCGTTCATCATGAGCCGGTACAGCCATAATCGCTCCAGTACCATAACTCATTAGAACGTAGTCCGCAATCCAGATTGGCATTTTTTCGCCATTGATTGGATTGATGGCATAGGCACCTGTAAAGACTCCCGTTTTATCCTTGGCAAGATCTGTTCTTTCCAAATCGCTTTTCGTCTTAACCTTGTCAAGATACTGGTCAACCGCACTTCTTTGCTCTAAAGAAGTAATGTCATTGATGAGCGGATGCTCAGGAGCCAGCACTGCATAAGTAGCTCCGAACAGTGTATCCGGGCGTGTGGTGAAAACGGTGAAAGTGTGATCTGTGCCATCAATGGTAAACGTAACCTCAGCACCTTCAGAGCGGCCAATCCAGTTACGCTGCATATCCTTAAGGCTTTCCGGCCAATCCAGCTCATCCAGATCTTCAAGAAGACGGTCAGCATAAGCTGTAATTTTCAGCATCCATTGCTTCATTGGACGGCGTTCGACTGGATGGCCTCCCCGTTCGCTTTTCCCGTCAATGACTTCTTCGTTGGCCAGAACTGTCCCAAGTGCAGGGCACCAGTTGACTGCTACTTCATCAATATACGCAAGACCTTTTTCGTAAAGCTTGATAAAAATCCATTGTGTCCATTTATAATAGTCCGGATCCGTTGTATTGACTTCGCGATCCCAGTCATAAGAGAAACCAAGAGATTTAATTTGACGCTTAAAGGTTGTGATATTTTGCTTCGTAAAATCAGCTGGATCATTTCCTGTGTCTATCGCATATTGCTCTGCAGGAAGCCCAAATGCGTCCCAGCCCATTGGATGAAGAACGTTGTAGCCCTGCATTCTTTTCATCCTGGAAACAATATCAGTCGCCGTATAGCCCTCTGGATGCCCTACATGCAACCCGGCACCGGATGGATAAGGAAACATATCCATTGCATAGTATTTTGGTTTACTGCTACTGTCTTCTGTTTTAAATGTTTTGTGTTCTTCCCAATACTTTTGCCATTTCTTTTCTACTTCAATGTGGCGAAAACTCATGAAATGACCTCCTTTATCTGATTTAACCCGTGTATGTCTTAAGGGATGAGTTTCTGTAAGAACAGCAAAAAACCCCTCATCCCAAAAAGGGACGAGAGGCTTATATCTCCCGCGGTACCACCCAAATTAGTGCACACACACTCACTTCATTCATCCTTAACGCGGTTAACGGCAAACATTACTAAGAATCCCTTTCACATTTGCAACTCAAAGGCGAGTTCATGATGTTATCTGATTGGCTTGCACCAGCCGCCAACTCTCTGATTTCAGTAACCATCACTACTACTCCTTCTCAACGTTTCCTATCCTATTTTTAATTGTATTCACTATTTTATCCAAAAATAAACATGTTTTCAAGCCTATTTTCACATAGTCACTTCAGTAGGCTGCTTATGCTTCGCCTTAAGGGCTTTATTATATACTGATGCTAGGATGACTGCAATGACAAACAAACCAATCAGGGTGGCAAACAATACATTCATCCCAAAGGAGTCAGCCAGAATGCCTCCTAACAAAGGACCAATCATACGACCGCCAGTTGCCGTGCTGTTTACAATCCCCTGGTAAAAGCCTTCCTTGCCTTTTGGTGCCAGAGTGTTAGCCACAGCTGGAACCGACGGCCAAACAAACATTTCACCCAATGTTAAAATAACCATGGAACACAAAAATCCCTTGAAGTCATTGGCTACACTTGCCACGCCGAAAGAAACCATAAAGATAAAAATCCCGACCAAAATTTGGCCTTTAAGATTCGAGCCGAATTTTTTAATAATTGGATTGATTAACGGCTGTCCAAGGACAATAATGGCACCATTTATCGTCCATAATAGGCTGTATTGTTTCAACGATATATGAAGGTCCTGCGTATACGTTGCCAATGTGGATTGCCACTGTACGTAACAGATCCAGCACACCAAATAAGAAGAACATAAAATCATTAATGCTCTAAGCTCCGGTTTATTTGATGGCATCAACGGCTCTTCTACTAATACCGAGTGCCTGATGGTTTCCTTTGTTATATGTTTATATCCAAAAAAGGCAATGAAAAAGAACAATACATACATGATAAGATTTGCAGCAAAAATATAATTAAAAGAATACGAAGCAACAAGGCCACCTAATGCAGATCCGACTGCAACCCCGGCATTCTGTGCGATATACATGGCATTAAAGGCTTTTCGCCCTCCTTCTTTCCACGCAGACCCTGCCATTGCAAACATAGGCGGAACCACAATCCCTGCTCCCAATCCGATAAAAGTAAGAAAAACAATATAGGCCGGCCAGCCATGCCACAGTGTTAAGCCCGCTATCGCAAGGGTCGTAATGACAATTCCCGAAATAACTGCCCGGTATCCTCCCCACTTATCATATAAGCTGCCCCCTAAAAGACTTCCTACAACACTCGCTGCAGAATTAAGCATTAAAACAATCCCAGCTACTGACAATGATTTCCCTAGATGTTCGTGGATGTATATGGTGTTTAAAGGCCATAAAAAAGAAGAGCCTGTAACATTAACCATCATCCCAATCACCAGCATCCAAACGGTTCTTGGCATGAAAACGCTCCTTTTCAACTTACTTATTTTTATAAGGCATCTTTCGTAAACTTTGCTGCTATTAGACACACAAAAATGATTAAAAAGTAAAATTTATGAATTGCTTACGAAAAGATTCTGCGAAGACCGATAACATACGGAATGATCCTTGAACGTAAAGCAATAATCTATGCGAAAATAACCTTTTGTTAACACAAAACGACCAAACAGGAACAAAAAACATAAACGAAGCAGCAAGTGTTGAAAAAAATCTTCACTATATATACCAAAGAAATTTTATTCCATTTATGTATCCTCTAGCAAGAGAAAAACAACATAAAAATAAAAACAATGTTTTCAGTTAATTAAAGGCTCAGAACCCTGGTAAATCTGAGTTTTCAGATGGGTTTTAGTATTTTTCTCGATAAGCAAAAGTGAACTTTCCCTTTCTAAAATACCTTTCCAATCTCAAAAAAAGGCTGTCCCAAAAGGTTCAAGGATATCAGAAGACTTTGGGTACAGCATATTTTTCCCTGCTGGTTGATTTCCACTTCAGGCACTCGCTTTCCGCTGGCGGTAGCGATGCCTCCTCGTCGCAAGCTCCTGCGGGGTCTCTACTTACACGCTTATCCTTCAGGAGTCTCGTGCCTTGGGCTCCAATCAACCTTGATTGAAAACGAACATTAGGTATTACTCATATATGTTATCGCTATTTGTCATACCTGTTCAGTTCCATTAATCAATATAAGTGTAAGATTAACATAGCTACTTAGCGGCCGCTCTAATATGTTCTTTCTTCCATATCAATTTTAAACTCGTATAAAGTGATTTTCAGGGTAGCTTAGTTTAAAACTAAATAAAAAGTCTCCCTGCCTTTTCCTTTTTTATTATGGCTGTTTTCGCATAAATTGTTGCTTTACGTATAAAGGATTATTCCGTATGCTGTCTGTCTTCGTGGCATCTTTTCGTAAGTTAATAAAAGTTTTAATACTGAACCTGGGTTTATACTCCTATTTTGAGCCAAATAGCAACACAGTTTACGAAAAGAGCCTTTATTATTCAGCAGTAAAAAAGGATGACTCCATTTACCGGCATTGTCCGGCTTTTTGAGTCACCCTCTTTTTATCCAACAGTTAGTCGGGATTTTCAATATGCTGTTTCGATTTTATTGGCTGGCTTTTACCCGCATTTTTCTTTTTTAGCTCTTTTACAGGATCATAATCCCGTCCGAGCTCAATATCTTGATTATTAACCCCATTTTTTGTTTTTTGCTCGGGGTTATTTTGCTTCGATCTTTTTTTCATATAAACCCTCCTACTTAATACAAAGGACGATCGTGGTCTAAAAGGATCATTTCATTTTGAAGCTGCTGAAGCTGCAGGCGCATCCGGTGCAGCTGATCCCGCTGTTGAGCGTTTGAGCTGAATGCAAGCTTGCATATTTCATTGTATGAATCCTCTAACCCTTGAAGGGCATCTGTATACTCAACATTGTGATAATGCTCCTGCTGGCTTCCCGCCTTATATTGTTCCTGGGCACAGCGGATTACATCTTCACAGCGCTGAATACAATCCTGAATTGATTGACGTGTAGCCATGGATTCCACTCCTTAACCTGCAATCGAAGCCTATCGCTTCCTTTATAGTTTGAGCTTTTACTGATTTGTTATGGGTGGTAAAGTAAGGTATCGCAAATGAGGTTGTCCTGAAAATCAGGTTCATGATACAATTTGTTGATGACGATTATGAAGTGATTTTGCGTATGGTGCTGTCCAGCCGCTTGCGAAAATTTCAAGTTGTTTAATGCATTTTTAAACCAGTAAGGAGGTTTTCCTTTGACTAAAATTGAAAACCCTTTTTCATATGCCAGTGATGATAAACGGTACTACACATGGAATTACCATCTGCGACAGCATTTTGGCCATAAAGTGTTTAAAGTAGCTTTGGATGGCGGTTTTGATTGCCCCAACCGTGACGGCACTGCGGCCTATGGGGGCTGTACCTTTTGCAGTGCTGCGGGCTCAGGCGACTTTGCGGGCAGCCGTGCAGATGATTTAGAAACACAGTTTCACACCATTAAAAACAAAATGCATGAGAAATGGAAAGACGGAAAATATATGGCATATTTTCAGGCTTACACCAATACCCATGCACCTGTTGAGGTATTACGTGAAAAATATGAAAAAGTTCTGAAGCAGGATGATGTTGTCGGTTTATCCATTGCGACAAGACCTGACTGCCTTCCTGATAATGTAGTGGAGTATTTAGCTGAATTAAATGAAAGAACCTACCTATGGGTAGAATTAGGTCTACAAACCGTTCATGAGAGGACTTCTTTGCTGATTAACAGAGCACACGACTATCAATGCTATATAGAGGGCGTAAACAAGCTTCGAAAACATGGCATTAGGGTTTGCTCCCATATTATAAATGGACTTCCTCTCGAAAACAGGGAGATGATGATGGAGACGGCACATGAGGTTGCAAAGCTTGATGTTCAGGGAATCAAGATCCATCTGCTCCATCTGCTAAAAGGAACTCCCATGGTCAAGCAATATGAAAAAGGAATGCTCGAATTTCTAACGTTTGATGAGTATGTATCCCTTGTATGCGATCAATTAGAAATTCTTCCTAAAGAAATGGTCATTCACAGAATTACCGGGGATGGCCCTATTGACCTGATGGTCGGGCCGATGTGGAGCGTTAACAAATGGGCGGTTTTAAATGCGATTGATCAGGAATTAAAAAAACGCAATAGCTGGCAAGGGAAATATTATATACAAAAAGAGGCCATCAAATGAAGCTGCAGCGAATTATCCCCTTTGCTCATCAGCTGCTGCAAAGCGCGCTAACAACTGGAGATATTGCCGTTGATTGCACAGCAGGTAATGGGCACGATACGTTATTTTTGGCAAAGCTGGTCGAAGAACGCGGCCATGTCTTTGGCTTTGATATTCAACGAGAGGCTATACTTCAAACCGAAAAACGGCTAAAAGAAGAGAACATAGCCAATGCTACTCTTTTTAATCAGGGGCATGAAACGATTCAAAAAGCCATTCCTGAAACGGCCAAAGGAAAAGTGAAAGGCGCCATTTTTAATTTAGGTTACCTTCCTGGCGGAGACAAGCATATCGTCACTCATGCCAGCTCGACAATGGAGGCCATTGAACAGCTGCTAGATTTCATGCCTTCCGAAGGGCTTATTGTAGTAGTCATTTATCATGGCCATCCTGAAGGACAAGAGGAAAAGAATGCCTTGATGGATTATCTAAGCCAATTAGATCAAAAAAAGGCACATGTCCTTCTATACCAATTTATTAACCAGGCCAATGATCCTCCATTCATTATTGCTATTGAAAAAAGATAATGGAGATGAAGTACAAAAACCTTAACATTCATTACGTTAGGGTTTTTTGCTTCTTGTTATAATATGTTTCGACTAATCCACTCTCATTCATGCTCTGTCTAAAATTCCCCGCCATAATGGATTTGGAAGCCATCCTGCCACTTTGCGTACGCAAAGGCTTCCCTTTCTTTTTATTACCCTTTTCCTTAACTCAACATATCAGCAGTAACCTAAATAAAATAACAAAATGATCATTCTGCTAAACGTTCGCCTTAATCTTCACGAATGTTTTTGGCATTTACGGCACATAGTATCTTTATGGAAACGATCTATTCTAATGGAGAAATTATCATGCCCAATAAGGAGCAGCAGCGAAAGCTTCCAAAGAAAAACATATTCTACCGTGCCTTTTTCTTAACTTTAGGAGCGGTATTGACTGCAGTAGGACTGGAAATTTTTTTGGTGCCCAACCACATTATCGACGGCGGAATCACAGGTATCTCCATCATTTTATCCCATCTTTTTCATTCAAAGCTGGGGATTTTCATTTTTCTTCTTAATACACCCTTTTTCCTGCTTGGTTACAAACAGCTTGGAAAAACGTTTATGATTTCCATGCTATACGGAATCATCGTGCTATCCATTGCTACCAGTCTTTTGACACCTGTCTCCAAATTGACTCATGACGTTTTTCTCGCAGCCATCTTTGGTGGAATTATCGTTGGAATCGGAGTGGGCATGGTTATACGGTACGGGGGAGCGCTGGATGGGACAGAGGTGCTGGCCATTCTTATCAGCAGAAAAGGCACTTTATCAGTCGGACAAATAATCCTCTTTTTTAATATCTTTATTTTTGCAAGCGCCGGGTTTGTATTTGGGTGGGACCATGCCATGTATTCCCTGATTGCCTATTTTATTGCCTTTAAGATGATTGATATTGTGGTAGAGGGACTGGAACAGTCGAGAAGTGTCTGGATTATCAGTGATCTTTACGAAGAGATTGGAGAAACCTTATTGATCAGACTTAAAAGAGGAGTTACCTATCTAAATGGAGAAGGCGGCTTTAAAGGCAATGAAAAAAAGGTCATTTTTTGTGTGATTACACGGATTGAAGAAAGCGAACTTAAAACCATTATTGAGGAAATAGATCCCAATGCCTTCCTTGCAATCGGTGATATTGCAGAGGTAAAGGGAGGCCGCTTTCATCACCAAACAGGCCCTTACACTTCATAAGGGCCTGTTTGGTGTTTCATCTAGTGTATTCCTGCTGCTTTCGCGATTAATTCATAGGATGTTAATTTTTCATTAAAATCATAAAGGATGGAGGCCAGCATGATTTCATCCGTTTCATACTTTTCGGCAATCTCCACAAGCTTTGCTAAAACGGTCTTAGGAGAGCCAATGACCATGCGCTTCCTGTTTTCCTGTACTCTTTCCAGTTCATACGGGCTGTATGAATAAGAAGCAGCTTCTTCTGGACTTGGAATGCCTTTTGATTCCATTCCCTGTTCCATCATAATCATGGATAAATCCATACTCGCTGCCAATCGTTCTGCTTCTTGGTCAGTTTCAGCACAAATAGCAAATACCGTCACCATATTTAGGGGCTTTTTTAAATAAAGCGATGGTTTAAACTGATTGCGGTAAAAACGTGTATACTGCTCTCCCCCTTCTCCGTTAATAAACAAAGCAAAGGTATAAGGAAGCCCTTTTTCTGCAGCAAGCATTGCACTCGAAGGGCTTGATCCAAGTATCCAGACCTCGGGTGCAGATTGGACGACCGGAGCCGCCTTTAGCCCATACAATGGATGATCTTCTTTTAAAGAATCATGAAGGTACTCCAGCAGCTCATCAATCTGCTGTGGATAACGGTCAACACCTCTATCTCTCCCTCCATTCAAGGCGATGGTGGCACGCGGCATGCCTCCTGGCGCTCTTCCCAGCCCTAAGTCAATTCGATTAGGTGTAAGGCCTTCAAGTACTCTGAAGTTCTCAGCAACTTTAAAGGCACTGTAATGAGGAAGCATCACACCTCCTGAGCCTACACGAATCCGTTCCGTTTTAGCTGCTAAATGTGCAATCAGTACTTCCGGGGAAGTTCCAGCCAATGTAAACGAATCATGGTGTTCAGATACCCAGAAACGAGAATATCCAAGTCTCTCTGTATGCTTTGCTAAACGGACTGTATTCGCAAGTGCCTCTTCAGGACTCATCCCTACTGAGATGGAGGATTGATCCAATACACTTAATTTTAATTTCAATGACCTCGCTTCTTTCCTATATGGATTTTGGTACAAATACCTTTTTTAGCCCTGAGGGGACAGCGTTTTGAATTTTGCGGTAAAACCTTCCGTTCCAATAGAAAAAATAGCTGATGGAGCCCCCGCTTTTCATCATTCTTTTTGAAAGCCTTCTGACATCTCTTTGTTTATTGACTTTATCATCCGACAGGTACACCCCTAATAACCCTCTATTAATGAGCTTATGGAATTTTTGATCAGGAAGCTGTTCTGTATGGCGGTCAGCCTCCGCTAAAAAATGGTTCAGGCGATCCATTAGCTCTTCATTGCTTTTGTAGTAAAAGCAAAAATTTAAATCGCCGCCTTCTTTATCCTCATCCTGATCGATAAAGTAATCTAGTAAAATATGTAACCCCTGAATATAGGGAAAATAGCCATTGCGGATAATGGCTGCGTATCCTTCTTTGAAATCCTGGCGAAGGGCGTAGGAAACCAGGCAAAAAATCCCTAAAGTAGAACCTGAGCACGCCGAAAATTCATGCCATCCCATCTCGGGCAATGTATGTTTATACTGGTTAAACCACGAGACGAGCCTATCTACTCTTTCTTCCTCTTTTACGTGCTTATGTATTTGAAGATTACAGTAATAATCACAAAGCTCCAGCAAATAGGGTCTAATATGCTGATAATGATTCATTTCCGCCAAAACCAGCTGGCATGTGCGGACTAATTCATGGAGATAGCCCCCGTCATCCTGATCTTTTCGAAGCGCATAATAATTTTTCAATTCAGCTTCCACAGTAAGGCAGTCCATCATAGAATCATGCAAAAGGGCAAAATCCTTGGGATCAAGGGATGTACTGCGGTCGCATAAATTATCCAGATAGTCACTAATCGTCTGATACGCGACGATAAAGGCTACTGCCTGTGGCTTTCTATCCAAGGCTAAAAGACCGAGGATAGATCCTCCTTCACAATGAAAGGTTTTATGTTCGATACTTGAAAGTGCTTGCCTTCGGAGCTCCTCATTTGGAATTGCTTCTGCTTTTTCTTTCCATTTCGAAAGCTCATGATGAACATTTGGCATAACCTTGCGATATACCTGGTTCATCAAAGAAATTGGGTGTGAAGGGATTGCCATGAAAAGGTCACCTCATTCAATAATATATCCTTTGGAGCGTAAACGATTTTCAACAAAGCTCTTTGCATATTGAAATATTTCTTCACGTTCAGGCTCATTAAAAAGCTCATGGTAGCATAAAGGCCACTCTTTGTAATGCTTTTCTGACAGAGAGAGCTGATTAAACCATTCTCCAACTGCAGTTTTATTGACAATTTTATCATCTCCTCCCTGTAAAACCAAAAGAGGAAAATCGGGAATTTTTGACATATTCTCATACGATTGCTTGATGCCCCTTAATAATTCACGATACCATCTAACAGATACTTTTGTCACAAATAAAGAATCATTTACAGCGGATTCGCGTATTTCTTCATTTCTCGTGGCAATATCGATGGTTAAGGGGCTCGAAAAACGGCTTTTCGGCAAAAGTTTATTTAACCCTATTGAGAGAAGGTTCAGCACAGTGGATGGATATTTTACCAAACCAAGGCAGGGGGCAGACAGGATAACTCCTTCTAATTTTAATGGCTGTTCCTGCAGGGCCCTTATAACTGCAAGCCCTCCCATGCTATGCCCCAATAAAAACACAGGAAGTTCAAACTGGTACGCGGTTTGCACCCAGTCCTTTACTTCGTAGATATATTCGTCAAAGGAATCAATATGTCCTCTATGTGACCTGGATGTAATTCCCTGTCCAGGCAAATCACCCATGATGACATGATAGCCTTCCGATCTCCACATTTCAATTAGCCAGCTATATCTCCGGTGATGCTCCATCGCACCATGGACCATGACGATAACTGCCTTTGCCTCTCCATCCGTTACCCACTTCCACATTTGCTTCCCCCCCCTTTTCCTGCCCAAATCTTTCTTTTCATTATTCTACCCATAAACAAGTAAAAATTCGAACTAAAGATAACAGCGATCAATTTATTTCAGCCATTGCCCTTCTTCTTTGGATTTGCATTTTACCCCAAAGCGTTTAGTTTTTACTTTTTTTGCACCCTCTTTTTAATCTCATCGCACGTTTAACTGCTGACCCCAGTTATTTTTATTCATATTTTTATGACAAATAGCAACAAAGTTTACCAAAAGAGCCTTACAATAAGATGGAAAAGGTTTTTCCTTTGATAAGGTCTGCTCATTGGTAAGCAAGGCTAAAACTCTTTCATGTTCATTTGTTTACTCAGAAAGGATGTTGAAAAAGATGATTTATCCTTATAAGGGAAAGCTCCCTTCTATTGCAGAAACTGCCTTCATTGCCGATTACACGACGATAACAGGTGATGTTACCATTGGAGAAGAATCCAGCGTATGGTTCAACACCGTCATCCGCGGTGATGTAGCACCCGTTATCATTGGACAGAAGGTAAATATTCAAGACAATTCCGTCCTTCATCAGAGTCCAAATAACCCGCTGATTCTTGAAGATGAAGCCACCATCGGCCATCAAGTCATTCTGCATAGCTGCATAATCAGAAAAAAGGCACTTATCGGCATGGGGTCCATCATTTTAGATAATGCCGAAATTGGTGAAGGAGCATTCATTGGGGCGGGGAGCCTGGTTCCACAAGGTAAAATCATCCCTCCAAATACCCTTGCCTTTGGACAGCCGGCAAAGGTAATCAGAAAACTGAATGAAGAAGATATACGGGATATGCAGCGTATCACAAGAGAATACGCCGAAAAAGCACAGTATTATAAATCTCTCCAAAAATAAAGGGAGTATTTCCTTATTTTTTAAAGTATTTTAGCAAAAAATCACAAATTATGCCGATGTAATATGTATAATGCATATATTGCATTTAACATTTATACATGGGTGAGGTAAATGAAAGGTCGAAACTCTAAAATTCCCGCAATTTATCTAATAATTATTTTATCCACCGGCATTCTATTGTTCGGTTTTCAAAATGGTTCCATTAAGCCTTTCAGCACGCCTGCTGCTAAGTATACGCAGCCTAACATAAAAGGCAAGGTGCTGCTGAACGTCCCTGTCTACTCACAATTCCCAGAGCTTCCGCGCGGCTGTGAAGTCACAAGCCTCTCAATGCTCCTTCAATCAGCAGGAGTATCGGCTCAAAAACTGACGCTTGCCCATCAACTAAAGAAAACGGCAGAAACAATAAAAACAAAAGACGGAAAAACCGTGTATGGAAATCCCAATCTAGGGTTTGTCGGGAATATGTTTACCCTTTCCCAGCCCGGTTACGCCGTTTATGCTAAGCCTGTTTTCGATTTGGGAGAAAAGTATTTGCCCGGGAGGATGGTGAATTTAACTGGGGCAAGCTTTGATCGTGTAAAGCTTGCCTTATCTGAAAACAAGCCTGTTTGGACGATTGTAAATACAGAATACCGCCGGCTTCCCGAAAGCTACTTCCAGAAATGGACTACCCAAGCAGGACCTGTCAGGGTCACCAAAAAAGAACATGCCGTTGTCATTACCGGTTACGATGCTAATTACGTTTACTTTAATGATCCTCTGACTGGCAAAAAAAATAAAAAAGCACCCTACGCCGATTTCGTAGCAGGATGGAAACAGATGGGCAGCCAGGCACTTACGTACAGCGATAAAAAAATGATCGCAAAAAATCCGCTGGCCGATTGGCGCTGGAGCTAGACAAAGAAATGCCCAAGCGCCTTGTTCATCGGTGTACGGATTCCGTAGTCTTCGACTGAGATAAAGGATACACAGCGAGGAATGAGCTGATGTTGACTTATCGCAGGGAGAAGACGCAGAAATCCGCTAGCCGATTGGCGCTGGAGCTGGAGCTGGACAAAGACTACACTAATAAAATCAGAAAAAGGATTCCAGGCAAATGCCTGGAATCCTTTTTGTTTTCTTAAACAGTCGCCTGTTCTTTGTTGACCTCATACTGTTTTTGGAAATCATATTTGCCTTCTAAATAAATGGAATGCCAAATCATGAAGATCAGGACTGTCCAGATTTTACGGCTGTAGTCCATTTTACCCTGACAATGGTCTTCCAGCAGCTGAAGTACATATTTTTTATTTAAAATATGATCGGTTTGGCTATCGCGGATAATTTGCTTTGCCCAATCATTCATTTCGTCCTTTAGCCAATGGCGGATCGGCACAGGGAACCCTAACTTTTTACGATTTAAAACATGATCAGGAACAATTCCTTCAGCCGCTTTACGAAGAATATATTTCGTTGTATTATTAGCTGTTTTTAAGCTTGTTGGAATTTTTGAAGCCACCTTGAAAACTTCTTTATCCAAGAACGGTACACGAAGCTCAAGCGAATTTGCCATCGTTGTTTTATCGGCTTTCAACAGGATATCGCCGCGCATCCACGTATGGATATCAATATACTGCATGCGGTCAACAGGATCGTATCCGATTGTTTCCTTATACAAAGGATTTGTAATATCCGTATAATCGAGCCTGTTATTATATTTTACAAGCAGCTGCTTCTTTTCTGCTTCTGTAAACATTTTGGCATTACCAATATAACGCTTTTCCATTGGCGTTACACCGCGCTCAATGAAGCTCTTCCCTTTTGCACCTTCAGGCATGACTTTTGCAAGAGCGGAAAGAAGGGATTTTCCAACACCCGGAATTTTATTGAATACTTCCAGTGATTGAGGTTCACGGTAGATGTTATAGCCTCCGAATAATTCGTCTGCCCCTTCGCCTGATAATACAGCTTTAACATGCTTCCTGGCTTCGCGCGCTACAAAATAAAGCGGCACCAGTGCAGGGTCAGCAAGAGGGTCATCCAAATGCCAGACAATCCGCGGCAGCTCGTTCATATATTCTTCAGGAGTGATAACATAATTAATATTTTCCACTCCAAGCTTTTCAGCTGTTTCTTTCGCTACATCAATTTCACTGAATCCATTGCGTTCAAATCCCACGGAGAAAGTTTTAATGCTTGGGTTGAACTGCTTAGCAATAGACGCAATAATAGACGAATCGATTCCGCCTGAAAGGAAAGAGCCTACAGGAACGTCTGGATCGCTGATCATATGAGAATTTACAGAATCAAAGAGAACATCTCTTATTTCTTTAACAAATTCATCCTCTGATTTTTGTACCGGCTTAAAGGAAGCCTTCCAGAACCGCTCAATCTTCATTGGCTTTCCAAGCTTCTTAATGAAGTAGTGTCCAGGCTCAAGCTTTTGAATGCCGTCTGTCATTGTATATGGCTCAGGCACAAATTGATAGGTCATGTAATACTGAACAGCATCGTAGTTAAGCACATCATTTTTCATGGCTAGCAATATACTTTTCTTTTCAGAACCAAAGAAAGTCCGGTTTTCTTCTTCACGGTAGAAGAATGGCTTTATGCCAAAATGATCACGGGCTCCATACAAGGATTGTTCCTGTTTGTCCCAAATAACAAAGGCGAACATACCGCGTAATCTTTCAACTGTTTTTTCTTTGATTTTGCTGTATAGTGCAACAATAACTTCAGTATCGGAAGAAGTTTCAAACTTCAAGCCGGCATCCATCAGTTCTTTTCTTATTTCTGCATAGTTGTAAATCTCTCCATTGAAGACAATCCAGTAACGTTCATTTTCATAAGTCAACGGCTGATGGCCCGCTTCCAGGTCAATAAAGCTCAGTCTGCGAAAACCGAACTGGATATGTTCATCCTCATAGAACCCTTCATCATCAGGTCCGCGGTGCGTAATAATATTATTCATATTTTTAAACAACTGCTGATCGTTGTTTGTCCGTTCAAATGCTTTGTCATGTATGCATCCAATAAATCCACACATATGTAGGTCACCTGCTTTAATTAAGGATAGTTTAATGGTACGGCCTTTCAATACTCTCATTATAAGTATTTTAAACGCCGTTTATAAATTTTGTGAAATTCAGAACGATGTCCGCTCCCTAAGTAAACATTTCGAAAAGAAAATAAGATACCTGGGGGTCTTAAAAAGGATTGTGACAAAAAACACAAACCATGTAAAGAGATTTTTTTATAAAAGTTGTCATAAAAAAATGCACTTTATAATACTACCACTTTTCATCCAGATTTGCAGTAGACATTTACCCGTATTTCCTTCTTGTTTAGAAAACAGTCGCTTGTTTTGAGCGAAAAGATTAAACGGGGCGTATGGGACATAGGAAGTTTGATTTGGCTGCCATGGTGCGATAGGTCTAATAACCATGGCTTGGCACAGAGACGGCTTCATGCTGGAGGTGAAGGAAAATTCACTTCGTAAATCGCTCAAATTGGTCTTCATGTTGGCAATGAAGGACCAAACCACTTGGTCCAAAGCCTATTTTGGCCTTCATGACGGCGATGAAGGACTTTTCCTCTTCACCAATCCACTCTAACGTCCTTCATCCAGATCAGAAGTACTTTTTCTCTAGTTCGATCCCCCATTCCAGCCATAGAAAAAAGGAGTTACAATTTGACTTGTAACTCCTTTACCTTTATTACTTAGTTAATTCACGAAGTGCATCTACTTTATCTGTACGTTCCCAAGGAAGGTCTACGTCTGTGCGTCCAAAGTGTCCGTAAGCAGCTGTTTGCTTATAGATAGGACGGCGAAGATCAAGCATTTTAATGATGCCTGCGGGGCGAAGGTCGAAGCTTGAACGAACTGCATCAATTAATGCATCCTCTGACACAGTACCTGTTCCAAATGTATCAACTGCAATGGATACCGGCTGCGCCACACCAATTGCATACGCAAGCTGAACCTCACATTTTTCAGCCAATCCGGCAGCAACGATATTTTTCGCTACGTATCTTGCAGCGTATGCAGCTGAACGGTCAACCTTTGTAGGATCTTTACCGGAGAATGCACCGCCTCCGTGGCGAGCGTATCCGCCGTAAGTGTCAACAATGATCTTACGTCCTGTTAAACCAGCATCTCCTTGTGGTCCGCCAATAACAAAACGGCCGGTTGGATTAATGAAATACTTTGTATTTTCATCGATTAGCTCACTAGGCACAACTGGATTGATAACAAATTCTTTAACATCCTTTTGAATTTGTTCAAGAGTAGTTTCAGGGTTATGCTGTGTAGAAATGACAATGGTATCAATACGAACAGGCTTATCGTTTTCATCATACTCTACTGTAACCTGTGTTTTTGCATCTGGACGAAGGTAAGTTAAAATTTCTTCTTTACGAACCTCAGCGATACGGCGTGCAAGCTTATGAGAAAGAGAAATTGGAAGAGGCATTAGTTCCTCTGTCTCGTTGCAGGCAAAACCAAACATTAGACCTTGGTCACCCGCACCAATCGCTTCGATTTGCTCTTCAGTCATTTGTCCTTCACGTGCTTCAAGTGCCTGGTCGACACCCATCGCAATATCCGGAGACTGTTCATCAATAGAGGTTAATACTGCGCATGTTTCAGCATCAAAGCCGTATTTTGCACGAGTATAGCCAATTCCTTTAATTGTTTCACGTACAATTTTTGGAATATCCACATAAGTACTTGTTGTAATTTCACCGGCAACAAGAACAAGGCCTGTTGTAACAGAAGTTTCACATGCTACACGAGCATTCGCATCCTTTTCAAGAATCGCATCTAAAATTGAATCGGAAATCTGGTCACAAATTTTATCAGGATGCCCTTCGGTAACTGATTCAGATGTAAATAAGCGACGTTTGTTTGACATCTTTCTTCCTCCCTTGAATGGAATTCACAGGCTAATACCTCCTGTGGATCAGTTCTATATTTAGTTCACGGTACTCATTTCCCTAATAGTATGAAATAAACATCGGATTTTTATCATGCTGGTTTTCGCATAGATTGTTGCTTTTTGTACAATGACTAAGTTGCTCTTAAAAAAGGTTTGCAAACCCAGCCTTGTGTTTTAAATGTAACAACAACGCTTATTACGAAAGCCCTTTAAAAAAATCCAGCCCAATAGAGGTTATGCGCTTTTTTCCATAAATAAAAACCTTTCCCTGTGCTTAGCTAATGAGGAAAGGTTTAGATCAAAAATCGCGCCTTTCACTCTTATCGTTCAAGGATTGAACCTTGCAACAGTTAGCACCTTTGCCTAGATAAGCTTTGGCATCCTTTAGAAAAGAATGTATTGGCTGTACCTAGAGGCAGGTTGCTGGGTTTCATCGGGTCAGTCCCTCCACCAGCTCGGGATAAGAGTATCCGTACAAGGTAAAATCATACTCAATTTGACATGGAGTGTCAATAAATAAATGAGAGAAGATAAAAACAATTTTATTTGGAACCTTCTTATTACCTTGTCCCTTATGAAAAGAAATATATTCATAATATGTCCCAAGTTCTTTATAATAGGTTCTATTAAAATTTCTAAATTGAAAACTGCTCGTTTTTTAGCTCATTTTACAGCAGAGCTGAAAGGCGTGTGAAACCAACGTTTCACACGAATGAGCTAAAAAACAACAAAGTCCCATATTAAAATAGAACAAATCCTACCATAAGCGTTCATTGCTTTCATTTCAATAGCCACCCTGAAAATGTTTTCCAATTATATAAGTCAAAATACCTTTTTGCGATAGCACAAATAAAAAAACAAATAAATAGTATAGATTATTATTTCAAATGTGTTATACTAATTACATGCAGAGCAATCATTAAACAAATATCTAGAAAAAGGAAGGTTAATATCGATGAATTCATTGGATATCTCAAATGAAATATCTGAATTATTAAATGGCCCTAATGTATATACGCAGCTATCTGTACCTCAATTAGTTGAAAGGGTCCTGTCAAGAAAAGAAGCAATATTAACCTCAACCGGTGCGGTTTGTGCAGAAACAGGCAAATACACCGGCCGGTCACCCAAAGATAAATATATTGTAGAGGAAGACGCTACAAAGGATAAAATAGATTGGGGAACGGTTAATCAGCCTATTTCCTCAGAAGTATTTGATCGTCTCTATCATAAAATGGTCAGCTTTCTTCAAAATAAGGAAGAAGTGTTTGTTTTTAAAGGCTTTGCCGGTGCAGACAGGAGCTACAGACTGCCTATTCAGGTCATTAATGAGTATGCATGGCATAACCTTTTTGCCCATCAGTTATTTATTCGCCCTACGGAAGAAGAGCTTCCTTTCCATCAGGCGGAATTTACTATCCTATCCGCCCCTACCTTTAAAGCGGTTCCAGAAGTGGATGGTACAAAATCTGAAACCTTTATCATTATCTCCTTTGAGCGCCGCATCATCCTGATTGGCGGGACAGAGTATGCTGGAGAAATGAAAAAGGGGATCTTCTCCATCATGAATTATCTTCTTCCGGAAAAAGGATCCTTGCCAATGCACTGCTCAGCAAACGTGGGGCCGGAAGGAGATGTAGCTCTTTTCTTCGGATTATCCGGTACAGGAAAGACCACATTATCTGCGGATCCAAACCGGAAACTGATTGGCGATGATGAGCATGGATGGTCTCCAAATGGCGTCTTTAATATAGAAGGCGGATGCTACGCAAAATGCATTGACTTATCCAGAGAAAAGGAACCTCAAATCTATGATGCCATTCGCTTTGGCTCCGTTCTCGAGAATGTAGTGGTTCATCAGGATACTCGTGTTCCAGACTATTCAGACCAATCCTTAACGGAAAATACGAGGGCTGCTTATCCACTTCAAGCGATTGATAACATTATTGATCCAAGTGTGGCCGGCCACCCGAACACCATCATTTTTCTAACTGCTGATGCATCCGGCGTACTGCCTCCTATCAGCAAGCTTACAAAAGAGCAGGCAATGTATCATTTTCTAAGCGGCTATACATCCAAGCTTGCAGGGACAGAACGCGGAATCACATCGCCTCAGGCAACTTTTTCCGCATGCTTTGGCTCACCGTTCCTTCCTCTTGAGCCAACTGTCTATGCTGAATTGCTAGGGAAGAAAATTGAAGAGCATGGAGTACAGGTGTTCCTTGTCAATACAGGCTGGACTGGCGGAGAGTATGGTGTTGGAAGCAGAATGAAGCTGAGCTATACTCGTGCTATGGTGCATGCTGCTTTAGAGGGCGAGCTAAATCATGTGGAAACTGTAAAGGATGAGATATTTGGCTTGCACATTCCTGTTCAGGTGCCGGGTGTGCCTGATGATGTTTTAATGCCGAATAAAACATGGGAAAGCCAGGAAGACTATCAAGCCAAAGCAAGAGAGCTTGTTCAGAAATTCAATGATAACTTCCGGAAATTCGATCACGTTTCAAAAGATATTATTGAATTAGGTGCTCCTTTAGGATGATTTTATAAGAAAAGCAAAAGCACCTTCCTTACCGGCGTACGATATCATAGTCTTCGACTGAGATAAAAGAAATGCAGCGAGGCCGTTCTCGAGCAGATGTTGACTTATCGCAGTGAGGAGACGCAGAAATACGCCAGCAGATAGGCGTTGAAGCTAGACAGCAACTACATTGGTTTAAAACCCTATTGAATAAAAAATTTATACTTATTCGATCAAAAAACCCGCCCATCGGCGGGTTTTTTTTCGTTATCATACCTTCACTGCAAGGTCAATTCGTTGAATTAAGGGAAATTAACTCATATGTAATACTGGTTTTGGTTTCTTCCCATTCCACTTTTTTTATGATGGCAGTACCGCTTGATTCGTTTTCAATATTTCTGCGCACCTCAGTAGGAATATTTATAGGATAGAGCCTGTAGCCTTTCTTTACTAATACAAACGTATTATCATTTATTCTTTGTTCTTTTCCTTTTGTAATAATCATTGTATTTAATTCAAATGGCATACCCATCTGTATGTACCTCCAAGTAAGGATTGATAATCCTATTTTACCATGGATTGGCCTGGCTTTTCATCCATAAACACAAATCTCTCACTACTTGGCGGTTAATATGGGGCGGGAAGTAATGTGTGTATTGGGGAAAGCTCCAGGTTTCCACTGGCTTATCAAGAGCCGATAAACGTTCTTCCAGCCTGCGGGCATGTTCATAGGAAACATTTTGATCTTGTAACCCATGAATGATTAATACCGGTGCTGTTAAACGGTCTATTTGATAAAGAGGTGTACGGTCTTCAAAGCGTTCCGGATATTTAGCAGGTGTTCCGCCGATAACCCTTTTCATCATGCGGCGAAGATCCTTTCTTTCAAGATAGGTTAATGCGATATCCGAAACACCTCCCCATGTCACCACGGATGCAGCCCTCCGTTCTATTGCCGTATGGAGGGCCATTGCGCCTCCCCTTGAAAATCCAAATATATGTATCCGGTTGGAAATCACTCGAGAATATTCCCTTAAGAGATCAAATGCCGCATAAGCATCTTGGCGGTCCTCTCCCACGAAATCCTCATTCCCCTCTCCTCCCCTGTTCCCTCTGTAAAAAGGAGCAAATACAATAAAACCCTCTGCGGCAAATTGGCCAATTCTCGCAGGCCTTACCATTCCTACATTTTTAATGCCGCCGCGTAAATATAAAAAGCCATCATACTCAGAGCCGTCATCCGGTTCTGCCAGCAGCCCCTTCACCCTTAACCCATCGGATATATATGTTACCAAAAACATTCTAACGTGTGGATTTGGTGATGGAAAACGCCTTTTTTCAAGCATTGCGCTCGAGCCTTGCATAAAAATCCCCTTTCATCTGCTTATTTATGGAAGAAATCATCATTCAATTGTTTAGGCTCTTCTTTTGTGCTCAAAGTATAGATAAAAAAAGTGTGCACACTTTTTTTGAAAACTGACAGTAAGTATCCATATACCAACACTAGTTCAAAACAGCCTTCAATTATTAATACCGCTATTTCTTCATCAAAACCATTCTTTGTATCCAAACTCCATTTATAGGCATTCACACAATCCCAGGACTTTCATACGATATGAAAAAGATAGGCGAATCCCCAATGGCTCGCAAAGTTTGTTTTTACACAAGGGGATGCCCGAACATTTTCCTCACCCCGCCCTCAAAAACTCAGTTAACGAAGGAGGATCTCATATGAAAAAATTGTTTAGAATTAGTTTTGCACTTTTGACATCCGCCATTCTCATTTTTGCCTTATCAGCATGTTCTGCCAATGACGCTGCTACAAAGGTAAGAGTAGCGGAGGTTACCCGCTCCATTTTTTATACTCCGCAATATGTAGCGCTCGCAAAAGGTTTTTTCAAAAAAGAAGGCTTGGATGTGGATTTAAAAACCACCCAGGGCGGAGACAAAACGATGACCACCCTTTTATCAAATGGAGCAGATATTGCTTTAGTTGGATCTGAAACCTCCATCTATGTATATAAACAAGGAACAAAGGATCCGGTTATCAATTTTGCTCAGTTAACCAAAACTGACGGCACCTTTTTAGTATCCAGAAAAAAAATAAACAATTTCTCCTGGGACCAATTAAAAGGCACTACCTTCCTCGGCCAGCGTAAAGGGGGCATGCCTCAAATGGTCGGAGAATATGTGCTGAAGAAGCATGGCATTGACCCACATAAAGATCTGAAGCTCATTCAAAATATAGATTTTGCCAATATAGCGAATGCTTTAGCGTTCTGGTACCAAATGCACTCTCAAAGAAATTAACAAGCAAGATTAACAGAGCCTATTTAGTAATAATTTTAACTTTATTATCCTTCAATAAAAGCTTCCAGCATACATTTGAATTCAATAGAAATTTCATCCTTGCCAAGATATACCCTCTCGATAATTTGGGATAACAAGGCCTTTTTTAATTCATCATCTGCATAATCAAATTTTTCTTCCCATTTATCTATTTCATTCACTAGATTATGAGTAGCAGATTCATACACTGTTTCTGTTTCCATTTCTCTTTTCAAGCTTTGTGTGTTTGTGTTGTTTTCTGTAATCTTCCTATTCACTTCCTCGATCGCCAGTGAAAGCTGATCCGGTGCAAAAGGACTTTCCCCTCTTAATGAATTGGCTATTTCAGCATAAAGCCGGTTTAGTTGTTTACTTAGATGTCCATATTCCCGCTCTAAATTCATTATATTTCGCTCAATACGTTTTTGTTTTGTCTTCTTTTGGCTAAGAGCATGCACAATAAAAGGGGATAAATCTGAGGTTCTTATAACGGCTTTAATTTGGTCTATTATCAGTGTATCATATTTTTTTGCCCCCCATATGCTTCGTTCATGATTACCGTTATTGCCACCTTTATTTAAAGGACATCTATATCGATAAATAACATTTGTGTCATACTGTCCTTGATCCTTTGCCCTGTGCTTCCTATAAAGGTAATTACCGCTTAACTTGGAACCGCAAAATTTGCAGTAGGCGAGGCCTGAAAACAATAATTTTCCTGCCAACGGAATCCCTTCCTTGTTTTGATCCTTTATTTTTTCACGTCTCTTATTTTTAAGATCCGCTGCTTTTTTAAATCTTTCATCTGAAAGCATTCTGAGTTTATCATTATAAGGCTGTTCCAAAAATTCATGATCAAAGCTTTTATATCTTTTTCTTCCTATATATACAGGATTATCCATAATACCCTGTATCGTACTTACGCCAAAGAGCCTGGCGCTTCTTGTTCTATATCCTTTAGCGTTCAGGAAATCCACAATTTTACGATACCCCATATGCCTATCAATATATAAACTGAAAATTAATTTTACCACTTCTGCTTCGGCTTCATTGATTGCTAATTCTTTCATACATTTATCCCTGTTTTTCCAGTGTGATTTCTCGGTATCAATCAGTTTGTAGCCATAAGGGACTGCACCTCCCTGGAAATATCCCCTCTCACTAAGCTGTTTTTTAGATTCCCTCACACGAATGGAGGTTTTATGGCTCTCATTATCAGAAAGCCAAAAGCTAAGATAATTCAAAAGTTTATCGCTGTGGGTGTCTATCTTTCGCTTTCCTTCCTGCACAGACCACACTTCCACGTTATTTTCATTTAAAAAGCTTACAACTAATGGCGTTTCATCCTCTCGCCTTCCCAAGCGGTCAAACATAAAAACTAACAGAATGTCAAATTCACCTTTTTTTGCGCCCTCCTTTATTCTGTTTAAAGCATCCCGCTCATTTATTTTCTTAGACCAGCCTGAAACCCCTTTTTCGGAGAGTTCTTTGGTTATAGCCCAGTCTTTTTTACTCTTCACGTATTGATGACAGGCATTTCTTTGCATGGGAATGTCATCATCTATGTTCACCTGCTTTTTGGTTGATACACGGTATAAACACCAAACACGCTTCATCTCATCACCTTCCGTCAATGAATTATGCAAAAAAACTGCACTCCTATGAGTACAGCCCGTTAAAAAAAGAGATTAGCCCTTCTCTCGCTTGTTTGTTTTTACTTGGATCTCTGCTAAAACTTAATGTTATTTTTATTCCGTTATCCGTGCTGCATACCAGATAGTCTTTTTCATCATCCGCTCTAAAAGAATACGTATAGTTTCCCAATGTAACAATTTGCAAATGGTCCGCGCGTGTCTTTTCTGAGATAACCGCTCACCCCACAATGTAAAGGTTTCTCTACATTGTATTTTGCATGGTGAACTAGTATTAATATATTCAAAAACTACCATTGAAAAGCGTACAAAAAAACCTGACTATATGCTTAGATCATCTATTTTATAAAAACTTCCATTAAAAACAGCCAGAGGCCTTCCATTTGTTGAAGGCCTCTGGCTTGTATAACATGTTTTTTATAGATCTTTTCAGCTTGCAAGTATTGCTAAAGCATTTCAGAACATTAGCAATTCAACATGGAGCTTTTAACAGCTTCCGCCCGACGTTACCTTCCAGTACGTTTACGGCGCCGGCGCGTAATGGTATCAATGGTAACTGCTAAAAGCAAGATGCTGCCTTCCACAATGTACTTAGTACTGGATGGCGCACTGAGCAAATCCATTCCATTTTCCACACTGCCGATAACCAAAGCACCAGCAAGAGCATTCCATACACTTCCGCGGCCCCCGAATAAACTGGTTCCGCCAATAACTGCCGCTGCAATAGAATCCATCAATAGATTTCCGCTTCCCGACGCCGGTGAAGCAGAACCAAGGCGTGAAGCACCAATGATGCCACCAATGGCTCCCATTGCAGAACAAAGCGTAAAAACACTCACTTTTATGGCATTCACCTTAATTCCTGCACGACGGGCTGCCTCTGCGTTACCGCCAAGTGCAAAGATGTGACGGCCATAAACGGTTGACTGAGTTACAAACGCAAAGAATACGACAAAAATCAATAAAATAAACCCTGCTACCGGAACACCCTGATAGCTGTTTAATACACCTACCACCAAACAGGAAACGACTACCAGAAGGGCTGTACGTCCCAGAATTTGCGGGGTTCCAAGTGATGATAGGTTTCGTACAGTCCGATTTCGCTGAACAAACCAGTTGATTGCAAAGAAAACAATAACGGTTATAAGGACAATGAGCCAGCCAATTAGAGACGGAACATAAGTCGAAGTAATATTTAACAGCGTCATACTTGAAATCGGCACCGTACCTGTACTGCCAAGCATGGACAATAATATACCCTGATAGCCAAGAGAGCCTGCAAGGGTTACGATAAACGCGGGCACTCCAATATAAGTGACCCATAATCCTTGAAATGCCCCAATGACTACCCCCACAGCAATCGCAGCCAGTATGGCAATCCAGGGATTGACGCCTGAATTTGATAAAAGTACCAGCACAGCAGCTGCTACACCGCTGACTGCTCCAATGGATAAGTCAATTTCTCCCAATAAGAGAATAAAGGTTTCGCCAATTCCAAGCATTCCAATTTCTGCAATTTGCAAAATGAGGTTTGACAAATTTCTTCCAGAGAGAAAGTTTGCGTTTACACTTTGAAATACTAACCAAATTAACACGAGGCCGATTAAAACCGGAATCAGGCCTAAATCACCGCCAGCAAGCTTGTTCTTAAATCCAACAGTCATAGATTTTTTCTGCAACTCGGTATTCATTAGCTTACATTAACCTCCCCTGATGCTCCCGTAATTGCCGAAATTACTTCTTCACGAGTGCTTTCTGCCTTAACAAAATTTTTAACGGTTTGACCGAGGCGAAGAACAACAATACGGTCAGCAATTTGAAACACATCACTCATATTATGGGATATGACCAGTACGCCAACTCCTTTACTGGCCAGACGCTGAATCAATTCCAAAACAGCCTTTGTTTGAGCTACCCCAAGAGCTGCAGTCGGTTCATCCATCATGACGAGTTTGGATCCCCACAGTACAGCACGGGCAACGGCTACGGTCTGGCGCTGGCCTCCGGATAGACTTGCAACGGTCGTATTTAATGGCGGTAAATTGATTCCCAGATCACGAAGAACCGGGACAGCCCTTTCTTCCATTTCTGCTTTTTGAACAATATTTAAAACCTTAGGAATGATGGCTTTCTTCAATTCTCTTCCTAAAAATAAATTTGAAACGATATCTAGATTATCGCAAAGGGCCAAATCCTGATAGACGGTTTGAATCCCCAGTTTTTCGGCAACGGATGGATCCGACAAAGAAACCGGTTTTCCTTCAAAATAAATCTGCCCCTCATCTGGCTGGGTAACTCCGGCAATCATTTTAATTGTCGTTGACTTACCGGCACCGTTATCTCCTACAAGGGCAACAACCTCACCGGGATGCACATCAATCGACACATTTTGAAGAGCCTGTACAGCTCCAAACCGCTTACGTATTCCTTGAACACTTAACAATGGTTCACTGTTCACATTCCACACCTCCATAATTCTATGTTGATGACTGTTCATTTTCAGCTCATTTTTCAGAAGATACGAAAGACATGCAAAATCGCCATTTCAACCATATGAGCTTTTTAAACAACGCTGTTTCCGCATAGATTGTTGCTGTTCGCAAAAATGTTACATTCGTAAAAGTGAGGAATCGTGGCATCTTTTCGTCTTCAGTCATTTTGTTTTAAAGCCTGAATCCTGTGTATTCTAGATTCATTTATACAAATAGCAACAAAGCTTACGAAAAGAGCCTTAAACAAAATAGTCCTTTAACAAAGCCAAATCTAAAAGGAACACAGGCTTTCACCCGCGCTCCCCTTCTCTTCATTATTTCGTAGCTGGGTTGTTAATCTTATCCATTGTTGTAAATCCATCTTTAATAACAGTGTCTTGAATGTTGTCCTTCGTTACAACAACTGGTTTCAATAGAACAGAAGGCACGTTTCCGGATCCATTGTCTGTTGTACCATTGACAACAGTTGAATCCGGAGTTTTATTTTGTAACAGGTCAACTGCAAGCTGTGCAGCAACTACCGCTTCTTGTGGTACAGCCTTGTACACTGTCATGGACTGCTTGCCCTGCATAATGGCATGAAGACCCGCATCTGTTGCATCCTGTCCTGTTACTGGCACTTTACCTGCCAAGCTTTGCGCATTCAGCGCTTGAATAATAGAACCCGCAAGTCCATCATTAGCTGAAAGGACACCATCCACATGGTTGTTAAGCTTCGTTAGAGCCTGTTCCATTTCACGAAGCCCGTTTGCAGGATCCCAGTTTGGCGTAAATGTTTCGTAAGCAATTTTAAATTTCCCTTGTTTTACAAGCGGATCTAAGACCTCATGAGCACCTTTTGCGAACAACAGGGCATTGTTGTCTGTCTGAGCACCGTTAATCATAACCACGTTTCCGCCTTGTTTTGTATGATCAGCAATAAACTGCCCTTGCAGTTTACCAACCTCTTCGTTATTAAATGAGACGTAATAGTCAACCGGTGACTTCGTAATCAGACGGTCGTAGGAAATAACTTTGACACCTGAACGATGTGCTGCTGTAACAATGGTTGCAGCGGCCTGAGAGTCAACAGGGTCAATAACAAGTACTTTTGCTCCGTTAGTAATAGCTGCTTCAGCTTGCTGCTGCTGCGTGGAAGAATCGCCCTGCGCATTTTCATAATCAACTTTCGCAGTAGAATCAAGTTTTTGAACCTGAGCCATAAAGTCCGGTTTATCCTGGGTTTCATATCGAGCAGATGAGGTAGTATCCGGCAAAAGAAGAGCGATCTTTCCTGAACCAGAACTGCTTCCCCCTCCTGATTTTGTGGTTTTGCCTGTACCAGAAGTGCTGCTGCTGCTATTTCCACATCCGGCGGCCATCGCAAGCACAATCCCTAAAGATGCTGAAACACTCAAAACTTTTTTCAATACCATACAATGATCCCCCTATTTATGCTCATCCCAGCTATTTAAGCGCTTTTAACTCAGGTGAGATTAAAAGCCTAGACATGGTGATGGCAGAATCATGATTTTTAGTTTTTTATTAAGGTAGTTTTCACATAGATGGTTGCTTTCCGTACTATTTTGCATTCTCGCAAACTAGTATACTTACAGCAAAAATGAAAAACGTGAAGAACGCGAAAGGGTTTAATGCAGTACCTTTGTCATCCTTTCCATTGGCAGTAACTCCAGCAGGCCAAGGAGTTTTCTGCCGCTTCGCTGAGAATCAGGGATGCAAGCGCTTGCACGATTATACTAAGACAATATTTACACACTCAGTACATACAAGCTCACAAGATGTATAAAAACGTTCTTGATTCCCATCTTTGTTTCGATTGCCGTCTCATCGAAGAATGTTTTACTCTGTTTTTACAATATTTTACTGATTTAGAATAGTACATAACGAGGCCAACGCTATTTCCATATAACCGTCACGCATGAATAAATTCAACTTCCTCTATTCTTAGTGGCCATGATCTAACAGCTGCTCGAGATGGACGGACAAAGCGAAACCGCAGACTTGTTCAATTTTTTTCAGTTGACTGACAATGATGGACTAAAACCAATTCTGACAAAATACATAAAGCAAGATTCGAGTCCTCTCAACTCCTTTACTTTTTGTTTTATGTAAAAAAGGACCAAAAAGCCCTCTTTGACAACAACTCTGAATAGGCATTCATTTTTTGTTCAACTTTTATAGACCATGTAAAATTGACAAAAAAATAAAGGAATGCAAAGGGTTCAGTAAGCAATGTATGATGAAATCTGCAAAAAGATGCCACGAAGTCTGACAAAATAAAGATTAGCCATTTCATTCAAGCATCGTTTACTGCTTTCTTAAAACCGCTTTCAATTTTATGTATATCATTTTTAATATAACTTCTTTTTGTTATACTACCACAATTAGTTTAATTCGTCATCTGTATATTTAGACTTTTTGTACTTTTCAAAAATAACGTGTGTTATTTTTCCTATCAACTGGACGTAATCCAATAGAACCATAAACATATATTAAAAATAAATCTGTTCTTCAGGTGATTTCCCCCCCTATTACTTGGACAAATTCTCCTGACTCCTGCTTAGATATTAAAATAGATTTTTTTACCACACCATTTCCTTCCCTTACAAACCAGCTGCTCTTATGCTTCAGCAGTGTATTTTGATACATGTTGCCTTCGCATCAGGTACAGGTGATTTTGTGCAGCTATTTGAACCAACAGCCTCAGTTTTTCAAAAAGAAGGAAAAGGCTATATCGTCGCATCATTTGGCACTGAATCCGGCGAAGTGCCTTATACAGACTACATGACAAAGCAAAGCTATCTCACTAAAAACAAGAAGACGATAGAAAAGTTTGTCCGTGCTCTTTCAGAAGCGAATAAATGGGTGCAGGAGCATACCCCTCAAGAAATTGCAGCCGCCATTCATCCATACTTTGAGGATACCGACTTGAATACACTTGCGACCGCTGTCAATCGCTATCGGAACCAAGGATCCTTTTCCAATAATCTAATTTTAAATAAAAAAGGCTGGGATAACCTCCAAGGCATTATGAAAGAAGCAGGCGAGCTTCCTCAGCCAGTAGATTACAACAAGCTTGTTAATACCTCGATTGCAAAACAGGCAAATAAATAAAGGAGAGCGATTCACATGAGCTTCCTTACCGTTGATCACATTCACCACAGCTATTTCAATTCAAAAAATGCCACACAAGTCTTAGAGGATGTTTCTTTTCAAATTGAAGAGGGGGAATTCATATCAATCCTGGGCCCCAGCGGCTGCGGCAAAACAACAGTACTATCCATTCTTGCAGGACTGATGCCTCCAACGGAAGGATCCGTCATGATTGATGGGCAGTCTCCCGCTTTGCAATTATCATCCATTGGCTATATGCTTCAGCAGGATTATTTGTTCCCCTGGAAAACCATAGAGGAAAATATATTATTGGGTCTTAAGCTAATGAAACGATTAACCCCTGAAACGAAAATACAAGCCTTAGCGCTTTTAAAGGATATTGGTCTTGCCGGAGTAGAACAACAGTTTCCAAGGCAGCTATCCGGAGGGATGAGGCAGAGGGCAGCCCTCGTCCGGACCCTTGCTTTCAATCCAAAGATTTTACTTTTGGATGAACCCTTTTCAGCACTTGATTTTCAAACAAAACTCAAACTGGAGGATTTAGTATTTGAAACCTTGAGGAATGTAAAAAAGACAGCCGTCTTGGTTACGCATGATATAGGTGAAGCCATTTCTATGAGTGACCGTATTCTGTTGTTTGCTGCAAAACCAGGAAGGCTTCACAAGATCTTTAAGGTTCCGGATGAATTGCGGTTCATTAAACCTTTTCAGGTTAGGAGCATGCCTTCCTATTCTGTTCTCTTTAATGAAATATGGAAGGAGCTGGAGTCACTTGAAGGCCTCTGATAAAACCACATTGCTTCACAAGCAGTTTATCCTGGGGATTAAGAAAGAAAAAAGACTGGTACGTTTTTATCAGCTTTTGATTTTGGTTGTGTTTATGGGTTTATGGGAAACAGCCAGCCGACTTGGCTGGATTGATCCGCTGATTTTCAGCTCTCCAAGCAGAATTTGGAGCCTTCTTATCACCAAGCTTGCCGACGGTACTCTTTATATGAATTTATTTATTACTGTATTTGAAACCATAATGGGCTTTGTACTCGGTACGCTTCTCGGCACCATCCTCGCGGCAATCCTTTGGTGGTCTCCTTTCTTGTCAAAGGTTCTTGATCCTTATCTTGTCATCTTTAATGCCATGCCGAAAGTAGCCTTGGGTCCAGTATTAATTGTGCTTATGGGACCCGGCTTTTCTTCCATTATTTCAATGGGGATCATTATCTCTGTCATTGTTACCACCATTGTCATTTACACTGCCTTCCGTGATGTAGACCCTAATTATCTTAAAGTGTTAAAAACCTTTGGCGCTTCAAGATTTCAAGCCTTTAAGGAAGCTGTTTTGCCTGGTTCCTTTCCCGCCATTATCTCTACACTTAAAGTGAATGTCGGGCTTTCTTGGGTGGGGGTCATTGTGGGAGAATATCTTGTTTCTTCAAAAGGGCTTGGTTATATGATTATTTACGGATTCCAAGTATTTAATTTTACACTTGTTATGCTTTCCATGATCATCATAGCCGTTATTGCCACCATTATGTATCAGCTGGTAGACTTTCTGGAAAAGAAACTAATTAAAGATTTATAAACAGCGTACAGACATACTGAAATTTTGCGCTAACGCCGCAAATCAAACATGAAATGAAGAAGGACTAATTACAAAATAATGCCTATAAAAAGAGCGGGGTACATTTTAATTAGCCCTGCTGCTTTTTATGTGCTTTTTTCGTAAGCCTGCTGCAATCATGCTAAAAAATGCCAAAGAGAAACAGGCAATCTTTATTGTTATGGAAGCAGCTGCAAATCCCTTGCTCTTTCGATCGCAGCAAAGACTACTCCATCATTCATAATAAAACTAAAATCTTCCCTGTTCAGTTTGTCAGATAAAGTCCCTTTGATCAGAATGGGACCATTGGTTTCATTATAATGCTCTTTCTTTTCCAACTGTTCAATACTAGCGAATAAGATCGTTTTTACAAAAGGGCCTTTCTCCGTGTCTTCCACCATGTACTCTCCAATAAAGGAACCCCTTTTAACGATACCGCCTGTTTCTTCAAAAACCTCCCGTTTTGCTGCTTCTTCTACTGATTCATTGTCTTCTACTTTTCCCCCTGGAAATTCCAGACCCCTTACAGGATGGCTGGTTAAAAGCCACTCCTCCCCAAACATGCATAACACTAGCACATGCTTGGATACAATTGGAAAGGAATGCTTTGAAAATGAAAGGCAGACTTTGTAGCCATTTTGGTCCCTAAACGTTTGATTCATGTAAGATTACTCCTAACGATATGAATTCTTCTCATACATTATAAAGGGAATTACGAGTAAATGGGAGCTTTGAAGGTTTTCTTCAAGCTCCATAAGGACTTTGCCTGCCTAAAAAAATAAGCCTGTCCCTAACTATAAAGGGACAGACTCATTTATTTAGTGGTGAAGCTGCTTAGAATTCCCATATTTTCAATATGTTTTTTTGCCTCAAGATTTCCCAGATTATAAATCATGCTGTAAGCCTTCATCATATTTTGATCATAAACATCGTTAACACGGTCGTAGTGATATTCAATAAAAGGGACATGCGCTCTAAAAAACCCTTCCCATTCGGCTTCATAATTTTGCTGAAATACTTCTCTCAGCTGTGTTATTTCATCATCGGTTGCTTCTATTTGAAAATTCCAGGGAGAATCCGTTGACCGTCTCGAAATTTCACCGCTGGCAATTTCTATAAAATAAACTTTCTTTTCATCTTCCATCCTTACGTTTCACTCCTGATAAATAGACCATTGTCATGTAAATACATGCATAGAATGATTAAGGCTGTTTTCGCATAGATGTTGTTTTTCATACAGTCAATAGCTCTCCTTTTTTCTACTCGTTCCTCTCACTAAAGTGCAAGCACCTTATTCATGAGCGAAAAAATTTCGGAGTCATATCCGAGGAAAGAGAAGTTTAATCCGCTATCCGATAGGGGCTAGACTACATTGGTTAAATAATTTCATTAACAATTCAACAAATTTTACGAAAAAGGCTTTTTAAGAAAAGCCAACTCTTTATTGCTTTTTTAATCAATTCTTATGTATTGTTTCCCACAAAACACATCAAAATATGAATGGGAGCTTTTTCTATGAAAGGTTCCATTCATATTAATCCAAGTATTGGAACCGATAAACAGGAAAAACGAGTAAACAAGCCCGCCGCTAAAGAAGGCTCTAAAGCCCCCCGCTAAAAAGTAGAAGTTATGGAAAAGCAGGGATTATTTTCAGCAAATCGGGTAAGTAATAAGAAAAGCGGAAGCGCCTTGCTCATCGGCGTACGGATTTCATAGTCTTTGACTGAGATAAAGGAAACACAGCGAGGCTTTCCACGAGCTGATGTTGACTTATCGTAGGGAAAAGACGGAGAAATCCGCTAGCCGATTGGCGCTGGAGCTAGACAATGAAAAGCGGAAGCGCCTTGCTCATCGGCGTACGGATTTCATAGTCTTTGACTGAGATAAAGGAAACTAGATGTTGACTTATCTTAATGAGGATACACAGAAATCGCTGGCTGATAGACGTTGGGAGCTGACAAGCGACTACAGTGGCTAAATAATTATTTAAAAAAAGGAAATACATAATAATTTATTCAAGAGGAGAGGTTTGCTCAGTGAGATTAGTTGATGAACTATACGAGGTATATAAAAACCGATTGACCGGGGATGAAGAGGATCTTGATATTATTACATTTGCCGTTCTAGAAAGCTCCAACCGCAAAGAATTGCTTGAAATTGTAAATGATATGAACGATAAAGAGCTTCAGCATTTCATTAACCTTTATTTAGTTGAGACGCTAAAAGGAAAATTCGCTCAAGCAGCAGATCCTTTTTCTTATCCTCCATCAAATTATTTACATTGATCCATACATAGAAAAAGCAGCCTCAGCGCTGCTTTTGTTATTTCCTTTTTTCAGGCGAACAAAAGAATCGGATGTCCACCAATTTTTATCCCAGATACGCCTTCAGCATCCATGCATGCTTTTCTATATCCTCCTGAATGCCAGTAAGCAAATCCGCTGTAGAGCCATCTCCTGCATTTCCAGCTTCTTCAATTCCCTCTGCCAGTTCACTGGATAATGATTGGAAATCACTAATTAGTGTCTGCACCATTTCTTCCGCCGATAGATTGCCTTCCGCCTCCTGTACAGAAGCAATTTCCAGCACTTCTTTTAAAGTGGCAGCAGGTCTTCCATCAAGCGCTAAAATACGCTCAGCCAGCTCATCAATATACCCGTCTGCGGTATTATACAGTTCTTCAAACTTTTCATGAAGGGTAAAGAAATGATGTCCTTTCACGAACCAGTGAAAATTATGTAATTTGGTATAAAGCACCGTCCAGTTAGCAACCTGCTTATTGATTAAAGATATAATTTGTTTTTTTTCCATATTTTCATCCTCCTCCTTTTTCACCATACCCGTTTTTAAAAATTCAAAAACCCTCAATTAGAATAAAAAGGAATGAGGTATTTTATGGTAATATAAATAAAAGGATATTATCCTGTTTTTACTAAAGGAGGCTCTTTCTATGCTGATGACGACGATTATTATTGTTGGCGTCCTGATTGTTTTATTGGTTGTCGTTCTTTCGTGGGTAACAACGTCAAAAGCGTATGCTTACAAACACACCATTGATCCGATAGAAAACAACCCTCACTTAAAAAAACTGGAGGAATCTGAACAGGATAGCAGGAAGGATTGAGGCTGTCCCAAATAGCTTCAAGCAACCTTTGAATTAAATCCAAAAATTGGACTATACGTAGATATAGGCAGCGTTCTGATCACCCTGCCGGTTGATTTGCACTCCGAATACTCGATTTTCGTGGGCGGTACTAGAGCACATCGTTCCATGCTTTTGCAGGATCCCCCCAATAACTTTGTTAACTTGCAGGAGTCTTTGCCTTCCACTCTAATCAATGTTGAATCCAAACGAGCATTGGATATTACTAGATATGCTCAGCTCGTCCTGCCTGTTCTTCTCTGCTTAAATAATTTTTTGAAACAGACACCATGCTATTATTCTCACCAAGTTTTCTTCTCCTCTTTTCCTTTTGTTTCCGTAAAAATAAATAGAGGTCACTCAAAAGGCCGCTTTTAATAACTGCCTTTTGAGTCACCCTTCTTTTTATTTTTATCCAAACCAAGGTATAATATAGTACAGAAGAACAAATTGAAAGGCAGGAACCATTGTAATGGCTAAATTTATTTTAATTAAATTGATTCGCTTCTATCAGCGCTTTATTTCACCTATTACGCCTCCTTCATGCAGATTCTATCCGACCTGCTCCAGTTATAGTCTTGAGGCAGTTAAGAGATTCGGTGCTTTTAAAGGCGGCTATTTAGCTGTAAAAAGGATTTTAAAATGTCATCCCTTCCATCCAGGCGGAGTGGATCCGGTACCTGATAAGTGGAGTTTAAAAAGCTCCCATATCGACCGCTAATTTTTTTTTGCTTGCAAATCATTATAAACTTTAGTATTATATTTTTTGGTTTAAATCGTAATGATTCTTTTTTACTTTAAATCGTAATAATTACGATTAATTAATTAAAAAAATGCTGCATTCCTACATAGAAAGGGGAATATTCTTGAAAAAACTGCTTCCAATTCTCTTTGCAATAATTGTTATTTTATCTGCTTGCGGAAGCCAATCAGGCAGTCCCGCAGGCAAAAAGGGAGTTATAAACATCTATACAACTGTTTATCCTCTTCAATATTTTTCACAACAAATTGGCGGTAAGTATGTCAATGCTACAACCATTTATCCTCCTGGGAGCGATGAGCATACTTATGAGCCATCTCAAAGGGATATCATGAATCTCGCAAATGCACAAGACTTCTTCTATGTCGGCCTTGGGCTTGAGGGCTTTGTCAATAAAGCCAAAACCGTTTTGCAGGATCAAAATGTTAAAATGGTCGCGGTGGGAGATGCTTTAAATATCAAACAAAAAAATCCTAATCCGCATGTATGGCTTGATCCAGTCTACGCCAAAGAAATGGCTTATACCATATATCAGCAGCTGGCAAAGGATCAGCCAGCGCACAAAAGCTTGTTTAAACAAAACTATACTGTTCTTTCAAAAAAATTGGATAACCTGAATGCCCAGTTTAAAGCACTCGCACAGCACTCCAAGCAAAAGGAATTCATTGTGACACACGCAGCTTACAGCTATTGGGGACAACGATATGGGATTAACGAAGAACCAATTTCAGGGGTTTCTACAACCGATGAGCCATCACAGAAAAAGCTGAAAGATATCATTGACAGTGCCAATAAACAGCATATTAAATATGTATGTTTCGAAAATAACGTTGCACCAAATTTGGGAAAAGTGGTGGAAAGTGAAACAGGTACAAAGCCATTATTCCTTCATGATCTTGCCGTTCTTCGCGATATCGATATTAAAAAACACGAAACATATTTTACTTTAATGGAACACAACTTAAAAACTTTGAATACAGCACTGAATCATTGATCCTATCCATTTCTTCCCTTGTATTTCGCTGCTAGGAATTGCTGAAAATAAGCATGTTTCACTAATCATAAGGAGCTGATACAATGGCAAAGGATGTCTTATGTTCAGTCCATAACTGTCAATATTGGAAGCAGGGCAACCAATGCTCTGCTGAACAAATCTATGTGATCAGCCATACAGGACAACAAGCTGGCCATCAGAGAGAAACAGACTGTAAAACCTTTAAGCCTGCTGATTTACAATAAGCTGCTTATGGTTTAGCTTAAGGCTCTGTTAATCTTGCCTGTTGATTTTCGCTGCAATCAATATGGGTGTAAAATCCACGCTGAGCATTTTACAGAATTCAGCTTAAAAGGGAAGTACTTTTTACTAGTACTTCCCTCTTTTTATGAACCTCTGATTTCTTCTTCATAGGTTGTTACCTCTGCCATCCTGTTATGGTTCAATTCAAATCCAATCCCCGCCTTTGAAGAGAGATGAATATTTCCATTCACCACTTCAACTTCAGGAAGAATAATATCTTCATCCCAGTATCTGTTTGATGCAGAAATGTCCCCGGGAATTTTAAAGCCCTTTAAGGAAGAGAGAACCAGATTATGTGCCCTGGAAACGCCAAACTCAATCATGCCTCCACACCATACTTCTAAACCGTTTTGCAGGCATAAATCATGAATTTTTATAGCATTTGAGAGCCCGCCGACTCTCCCTATTTTTATATTGATTACTTTACAGCTTTCAAGGTCAATGGCACTTTCCGCATCATGAAGGGTGACGATGCTTTCATCCAGGCAGACTGGTGTATTGAGCTTCCGCTGGACAAGCCTGTGCTGGACAATATCATCTACAGCTAAGGGCTGTTCAATCATTAAGAGATTAAATTCATCAAGAGCCTCCAATAAAGGAAGATCCTTCAATGTATAGGCGGAATTGGCATCTGCCATTAATGGAACGTCATGATAGTGGCTTCTAAGCGCCTTAATCAGCTTATAATCGAGCCCGGGCTTAATTTTCACCTTAATTCTCTTGTATCCCTGTTTTACAAATGCTTCCATTTGAATCAAAGCTGTATCCAGGTCATGGGCGCCGACGACGGCACCTGAAGGAATAATCATTTGTGTCCCGCCTATAACCTCCCAAAGAGGCTTATTTTGATTTTTAGCATATAGGTCCCAGACTGCAGTCTCTAGCCCTGCTTTTGCCATATGGTTCCCTCTAATGGCAGAAAAGCGGTCTTCCAGTTCACTCGGGTGGTGAACCGGTGATGCCAGCAAAATAGGGACTAACACATCCTTAAGCATATGCATGCAGGTTTTGACGGTTTCTTCTGTATACCAAGGAGTTGAAAAAGCGACTGCCTCACCAAGTCCTATTACTCCGTTTTCATCCGCCACTTGAATGATAATGCCTTCTCTTTCCCATAAAGTACCAAGAGCAGTCGAAAAAGGAGCCTTTAAATTCATTTTAATAACAGAGAGAATTACACGCTGAATGTTCATTCTAACCCGCCTTCTGATAATAGATCCATTAATTTTCTCCGCAAAAGCTTATTAGAAGCATTTCTTGGTAAAGCAGAAACGGAGAAAATTCGTTTAGGAATCTTGTATTTTGCCAAGTGTTTCTGGCAGAACTCGATGATATCTTCCTCCGACAAAGAAGCCTTTGTAACAATAAACCCATAAGGAACCTGTTCCCAAACGGGATCCTTTGCACCAGTTACACCTGCCTCCAAAATATCAGGATGGGAAAGCAGGACTTCTTCCACCTCTGCAGGATAAATATTTTCTCCTCCTGAAATAATTAGATCGGAACGCCGATCCATTACATACAGAAAGCCCTCTTCATCCACATATCCAATGTCGCCTGTAGAAAACCATCCGTTGTTAAAGTTTTCTTTATTGGCATCCTCCCTGTTCAAGTAACCGATTGTAACATTTGGTCCTTTTACGATAATTTCTCCAGGTGTATGGACTTCCGCTTCTTCCCCGTCTGCTTTTATTTTTAACTGGGATGGGAATAAGGGCTTTCCGGCAGAACCAAGCTTTCTTAAGCTGTCTTCAGGGGAGAGTGTCACGATTTGAGAAGACGTCTCCGTCATTCCATAGGATTGAAAGACAGGGATTCCCTTTTCTACACAGGTTTCAAGCAGCGGTCTTGGTGCGGGTCCGCCTCCCAGCAGCATGCAGCGAAAACGATTATGATATCGTCTTTCCTTCAAAACATCCAGCATACGATACAGCATGGCACTAACAACTGACATAATGGTCACCTTGCCAGTTACTAAAAGCTCATTAATGTTTTCTTCGTGGAATTGCTCAATTAAATAAACGGTATTCCCATAAATAACACTTCTCATAAGAATGGAAAATCCGCTTATATGGAATAATGGCACAGCACACAGCCAGGAATCATCCCCTCTTATTCCAAGATTTAAGGCAGAACCCGTTGCACTCCACCAATGATTTCCATAAGTTTGGAGAACGCCCTTTGGCTTTCCGGTAGTGCCTGAGGTGTACATAATGGAACAAACATCCTGAAGGCCGTATTCTTCATGTTGGGGAATTAGCTTCTCTTTTTGAGTAAACACATCCTCAACAGATACAGCTTCAAGTGAAGGATGCATGACTTTGATTTCATCAGTAACCGCATTGAAATCACTTTCTGCAATAAGCAGCTTTGCACCGCTGTCTTTCAATTGAAATTCCATTTCTGAAGGCGTCAAACGATGGTTTAAAAAGACGGCTCTAGCCCGTAATTGTTGTAATGCATGAATAATAAAAAATGTATGGGGACGATTTTTCAGCAGGATTCCAACGGTGTCTTCTTGACCAACATGAAGCGAAGCAATTTTTCCGGCAAGCTCCTTCGCTTGAAGATATAGCTCAAGAAAGCTGTATGATTCGCCGTTAAAAACAATTGCCTCCCGGTTTGGAGTTAAAAAAGCCCGCTGCTTTAATAGATTGGGAATTGAGGATTCCATTACATTCACCTTTGCTTTAGCATAATTTTGTTGGGACTGCATTTTTTTAAAAAGGCTCTGTTAATCTTGCCTGTTGATTTCCACTGCAGAAGTCTCACCTGCCTCTCCAATCAATATGGGTTTAAAATCAACAGTGAGTTTTAACAGGAACTAAAATTAATAAAGAATTAATTACTTATCCATTTTAAAAAAGCTTGGCGGAATGTCCACCAAGCTTTTTTCTATCAAGGGAAACGAGGGAATTGTCCAAAGTCCGGTTTGCGTTTTTCTTTAAATGCATCGCGGCCTTCTTTCGCTTCATCGCTCGTATAATAAAGCAAGGTTGCATCTCCGGCAAATTGCTGAATACCTGCTAATCCATCCGTATCTGCATTAAATGCAGCTTTCAGGAAGCGGATAGCCATTGGGCTTTTTTCAAGAATTTCCTCTGCCCATTGAACTGTTTCTTCTTCCAGTCTTTCAAGAGGGACAACTGTGTTCACAAGACCCATATCCAACGCTTCCTGTGCAGAGTACTGGCGACATAAATACCAGATTTCACGTGCTTTCTTATGTCCTACAAGACGGGCAAGATAGCCTGCACCATATCCGCCGTCAAAGCTTCCCACTTTAGGGCCTGTTTGTCCGAAAATCGCATTGTCAGCAGCAATCGTTAAGTCTGCTACGACGTGCAAAACATGCCCTCCGCCAATGGCGTATCCTGAAACCATTGCAATGACCGGCTTAGGAATTACACGCATTAGACGTTGAAGATCCAATACATTTAAACGCGGGATATTATCATCACCGACGTATCCGCCATTGCCGCGAACTTTTTGGTCTCCGCCTGAACAAAAGGCTTTATCCCCTGCTCCAGCTAAAATAATAACACCAATATTTGCGTCATCACGTGCATATGCAAAAGCATCAATAAGCTCTGTTACCGTTTTGGGACGGAATGCATTATGTACTTCAGGACGATTAATGGTGATTTTTGCAATACCATGATAAGTTTCGTACAGAATATCTTCATAATTCCGTTCTGTTTTCCACTCAATTGCCATGAAAATTACCTCCTAGAATAATATTTTATTCATGATTTTGTCTACTTCAGAGAATTAGACAAAAACTCCAATACTATTGTACCAAATTTTTCGGGATCCTCCACATGTAAAGCATGCCCTTTGTTTAAAAATGTGGTATGAGAAGCATTTTTCAGCTTCTTTATCATTTTGTCTGCAATTCTGCAAAACTTCTCATCCAAGCTTCCTGTTACTAAAAGCACCGGGCAGTTTAATTCGTCCAGGCATTCCCAATAGGATCCTTGAGCCCCCGTTCCCATGCCCTTCAAGCTGTTAGCCAGACCCATGGCATCATTCGACATCCGTTCCTCATAAACTTTTTTTTGAATGCCTTTGTCCAAAAGCTTTTGAGATTCAAACAATGGAATATTTGTCCAGTAGTCAATAAAATAAGGAATTCCCTTGGTTAAAATCATCTCGGCCAATTTTTCATCCTGTTCAATACGGGCCAGTCTTTCCTGTTCCGACCTCAAACCAGGTGAAGCACTTTCCAGCACAAGCTTTTCCACCATAGAAGGATGCCTTGCCGCAAAAGCAATGGCAAGTCTGCCTCCCATGGAATAGCCGACTACTGAAGCTCTTGATAGATTCAACCGCTGGAGCAAATCAGCAAGGTCATCCGCAGCATGCTCAATACGGTATCGAGAGGAATCCTGAGGTTTGGATGTATCCCCATGTCCCAGAAGATCAATCAAGATGACTTTGTATTTTTCAACAAGCGGCCGAACAGATGTTTCCCAGGATGAACCTTTGGAAGTAAATCCATGAAGGAATAATATCGGCTCTCCTTCACCCAAAATGCTGACATTGTATTCGACATCTTTTACAGTCATTCTCACGCTTCATCACCATTTAAGTAATCGCTGATTTCCTGGGAAACTTGATTCCACATTTTACGGTGAGCTTGTACATTTAGATTTCGATTTGTTGGTACTTCAACAACATTCAACCCTTTCCATTCAAGAGCTTGTGAAACAGCTGAATGGAAATCATCCCAGTTTTGGACCTTTGCGTAACGACCATCATACAATCGTGCAGCATGTTCGAAATTTAAATCTGTCGGAGTGCCAAATAGCGTTTCAAAATGCTTTGGTTCCTTCGCCTGAGGAAGGAACGAAAAGATTCCCCCGCCATTATTATTAATCAGAATGATATTGATATTCAAATGATGCATTTTCGCAGCCAAAAGACCATTCATATCATGGAAAAAAGAAAGATCACCTATAATGAGAAATAAAGGCTCTGCATAAACACTTGCCCCAAGAGCACTTGATACAACACCGTCAATCCCATTTGCCCCGCGGTTTGCCATTATGCGGATATTTTTCTGATTAAAATGGTAGAATGTATCGATGTCACGGATTGGCATGCTGTTCCCAACAAAAACAGTGCTGTTTTCCGGCAATTGCTTCACCAATTCCATTACGACTTTGCCTTCGTCCATATTTTGTTCCGCTTCCATAATATTGATTATTGTCTCCGTTGTGATGCGGTTGATTTCTTTCCATTTATGCAGCCAGTTTGATTCTTTCACTTCATTCAGCTGGCCAGCCATTTGCATGCAGAAGGCTTTTTCATCACAATTAACCATATGGGTGGCCATTTTTAAAGGATCCCGCCAGCCGTTTCCTCCATCCACTACAATGTGTAAAATATCATCATGCTCCTTCAAAAGCAGTGTAAGCGGCTTTGAAACTGGCATGCCCCCAAAACGAATGACTGCTTCTGGTTTAAGCTCAGCAGCTATTTTTGCATCTTTAAAAATAGAGTCATAGTTGTCAATGATATCGTCTCCTTGAAAAAATCCACTTCTAAGCTGTGACAGCGGATCAGCAAGCACTGGATAACCCAGTTTTTTTGAAAGCATTAATACAGCTTCTGCAAATCCTGGCTCATCGATAACACCACAAACAATAAGCCCCTTTTCAATTCCTTTAAGCGGCTCGATAAGATCCTTAATTTCTTCCTCTGAAAGCATCAGCTTCCCTTGGACTGTATTTAACCGTTTTGCCCCTTCTTCAAGACTAAAAGGCGAAGGCTCTAAGCGGGGAATAAGCGGCTCCCTTAATGGAAAATTAATATGCACTGGACCTGCCGGAGCCTGCTCAGCGTGCGATACTGCCCGGGCAGCTGTAGCCTTTACAAATCTCAGTACCTCCTCCCCGATTTCCGGCACCGGCATTTCAGCAAACCACTTGACATGCTTTCCATATAAATGAAGCTGGTCAATCGCTTGGGGAGCACCTACTTCGCGAAGCTCGTGGGGGCGGTCAGCCGTCAGCACAATTAAAGGCACTCGGGATATCCGTGCCTCTGCAATAGCAGGAAAATAATTGGCTGCCGCTGTTCCGGATGTACATAAAACAGCTGCCGGCCTTCTCATTTGCTTTGCTAAACCGAGAGCAAAAAAAGCAGCCGAGCGCTCATCTATATTAATGTAAGTATGAACTTTGGGATGCTCCATCAAAAGCATGGCAATTGGGGTAGACCGAGAGCCTGGGCTAATGACCACTTCCGTTACGCCTGAGCTGACTATTTCCTCTATAAAACTTGCTAAATAGGTTGTTAAACCTTCTTGATGTTTCATAAATTCTTGCCTCCTAGAGCCCTTAACATAGGTTTAAACTTAATGCCTGTTTCTATATACTCATCCTCAGGATTGGAATCTGCCACAATTCCACAGCCTGAATAAAGGATGGCTTCATTTTCTTTTAATAACCCTGAACGGATCGCAACACAGAACTCTCCGTTTCCGCGATAATCAAACCATCCTACTGGAGCTCCATAGAAACCGCGGTCGGAGTTTTCTACTTCACGTATCAGTTCCATGGCTTTTTCCCTTGGAATGCCTCCCAAAGCAGGCGTTGGATGAAGAGCTTCCACAAGTTTTAGCAATGTGGTGCCCGTATTGTTCACTTTTCCTCTAACTGGTGTATATAAATGCTGAATATCTCTCATTTTCATTACTTCCGGAGTATCCGGAATGCTCATTTCAATACAAAAAGGATCCAATACATCGCTGATCATTTTTACTACGAATTGATGTTCATCACGATTTTTCCGGTCATTTAAAAGCTCTAAACCCAGCAGTCCATCATCCGCTGCATTTCCTGTTCTTTTAATAGAGCCTGCCAGACAAGTCGATAATATCTGGTCATTTTCTTTTAAAATTAAACGTTCAGGAGAAGCACCTGTAAAACAGTGGTTCAGCTCCTCTAAAGCAAAGAGATAGCTCTGATGTTGTTCCATCCATAGACGGCTCAGCACTTGTTCAGGCAATATGGTTTTATCAAAGTCAAGCCTCATCCTTCTTGAAAGAACCACCTTATCCAGTTCACCCTCTTGAATGGCATTAACAGCAAGGGCAACTGACTCTTTCCATTCGTGTGCATTCAGCTCTTCTTGATTGACAATGTTGGATATTTCCTTATTTTGATCGGTACTGCCAAAAAGCTTCTGTACCTTTTCCTGCAGCAATTCAAGTGTTCCTTCATCGTCATTGCGTGTTGCCATAATATTAATGGTTAAAAAGGTTTGTCCTTTTATAGAAGAAATCATGATTTGCGGCAAATGGAAAGCCGCATTTCCAAATGAAGTCCAATTCTGGTCTCTCTCGGTTTCCGAGTCGAAAGAAAATCCTCCCATTAAAAGAGGACCGGTTCCTGAAATATCAAAAGGATTAAAAATATAAGCGGATGCAAGAAGCTTTTCCCATTCACGGTCAATATACTGAAACCGGTTTTCTGTTTGCTGATTTACACGTAAAGAATAAATACTTCCGAGCCCAATCAAAATGACTTCATCGTTTGGCTCCTTCCAAAAATAGCGTTCCCCGTAAAATTCAGAATAGGAAGCTGAAAACAAATCCAGCGGAGCAGCAAAAGAAGAAAGCTCTTCTGTATAACTAAATAATACGGCTCTCTTGTCCAAGGATGCCTTTTCCAAGGCTTTATTAAATTGTTGTTGTATAGTCGAATGATGAATAATTGGCATACAAAAAATCCTCCCAACAAATAGTGATAAGGAGAACACTATCTTAGGTATATTTACTTTAATGTTTTATCATTATAAAATTGTCACGGCTGCAAAAAAATGATTCCTTCCTTATTATATATTATATGCCTGCTAAAATTCAGCAAATCCGACTTAGAATCCACAAATAGGCAGTTTTTCACTTGCTTATTTGTAAAAAATACATTGACACCTACACTTCATTTACCTACACTTTTAATGAAAAGGTTTGTCATTTGCCCTTTTTCGTTATATAGTAGTATTTTATCGATTTGTAAATGTACAAACCAGTATTATAAAGGGAGAGACACAACATGGCTATAGAATCTTCACCAGCTGTAAAGCCCGATAAAGGGTGGCGGGTATGGTGGCAGCTTACACGGCCTCATACCTTAACAGCTGCTTTTGTCCCTGTGCTTCTCGGGACAACCTACGCAATGCAAACACATAAACTTCATGCAGGATTGTTTGCGGCAATGTTAATTGCTTCACTTTTAATCCAAGCTGCAACCAATATGTTCAATGAATACTACGATTTTAAACGCGGCTTAGACAATGAAAACTCCGTTGGGATTGGGGGCGCAATCGTCCGAAATGGCGTGAAGCCCAAGACTGTCTTAAGTTTAGCCTTTGCATTTTTTGCTATTTCCGTCCTTATAGGTATTTATATTTCTGCTACTACATCGTGGTGGATAGCCGCAATAGGCACCGTTTGTATGATTGTAGCCTATCTTTACACAGGAGGCCCGCTTCCTATTGCCTATACACCATTTGGTGAAATTATTTCCGGCTTTTTTATGGGTGTCATCATCGTCCTCATTTCTTTTTATATTCAAACCGGAACTATTACAAGCGGCAGTATTTTGATTTCAATTCCCATCATGATTCTTATTGGAGCCATCCTGCTTTCCAATAATATTAGGGACCTTGATGGCGACAAAGAGAATGGCCGTAAGACAGTGGCTATTCTAATAGGAAGAAAAAATGCTATTATCCTATTAGGCTCTATGTTCACATTTTCTTATCTATGGATTATTGGCTTCATCATCTTTGGCCATGCAACACCATGGCTGTTAATTATCCTGCTTAGCCTGCCAAAACCAATCGCAGCAATTAGGGGATTTATCGGAAAAACAGAAGCAATTCAAATGGTACCAGCAATGGTTGCCACAGCCCAAACAAACACCTTTTTTGGCTTCCTGCTTTCCATAGGCCTCATCATAAATTACTTCATGTAAAAAGGACAGCATTGCTGTCCTTTTATATCTTTAAAAATGGCTCCGTTAATCTTCCCTGTTGATTCCCGCAGCAAGCACCGCAGGAGTCTCGTTCTTTGACCTTCAATGAACTTTTGGGCCAGACCAACAATGGGCTTTTGCAGCGGATATAGGCCGCGCCTTGTACTTCTTGCTGGCTGAATTCCTTGCTGCGGGGTCTCCTTTTACCGATTCCGCTCCAATTCACTGCGGTAAAATCAACATTGATCTTAAACAGAGCATTAAAAATAAAGAATCCTTTACTTCATTAAAGGGATCAGACCCCTTTAACATTTTACCGCGAAGAAGTAACAAATTACTTCTAGAATTATCTGCACAACAAAAAAGCGGTAACACACAATATATGTGTGTTACCGCTTTTTGATGATGACCCGTACGGGATTCGAACCCGTGTTACCGCCGTGAAAGGGCGGTGTCTTAACCGCTTGACCAACGGGCCAAATATGGCGGAGAAGGAGGGATTTGAACCCTCGCGCCGCTTACGCGACCTACACCCTTAGCAGGGGCGCCTCTTCAGCCACTTGAGTACTTCCCCATATTGTGATGGCTCCGCAGGTAGGACTCGAACCTACGACCGATCGGTTAACAGCCGATAGCTCTACCACTGAGCTACTGCGGAATATTAATAAAAATGGGCCTAAATGGACTCGAACCATCGACCTCACGCTTATCAGGCGTGCGCTCTAACCAGCTGAGCTATAGGCCCATAATAAAATTATGGAGCGGGTGATGGGAATCGAACCCACGACAACAGCTTGGAAGGCTGTAGTTTTACCACTAAACTACACCCGCATAAATTGAAAATGGGGCGGCTGATGGGAATCGAACCCACGAATGTCGGAACCACAATCCGATGCGTTAACCACTTCGCCACAGCCGCCATCGTTTGAATGGTGGCTCGGGACGGAATCGAACCGCCGACACAAGGATTTTCAGTCCTTTGCTCTACCGACTGAGCTACCGAGCCATATTGATTTGTAAATGGCGGTCCGGACGGGACTCGAACCCGCGACCTCCTGCGTGACAGGCAGGCATTCTAACCAGCTGAACTACCGGACCATTGTATTGCGGGGGCAGGATTTGAACCTGCGACCTTCGGGTTATGAGCCCGACGAGCTACCGAACTGCTCCACCCCGCGACGATACTATAATTTTTTGTGTCTAAACAAGCCAATATTTTAAAAATAAGTATGGCGGAGGAAGAGGGATTCGAACCCCCGCGCGGTGTAACCCGCCTGTCGGTTTTCAAGACCGATCCCTTCAGCCGGACTTGGGTATTCCTCCGTACTTATGGTGGACCTTGTAGGACTCGAACCTACGACCGGACGGTTATGAGCCGTCTGCTCTAACCAGCTGAGCTAAAGGTCCTCTAATGGTAGCGGCGGAGGGGATCGAACCCCCGACCTCACGGGTATGAACCGTACGCTCTAGCCAGCTGAGCTACACCGCCATTAGAAAAATAATATATTTGGTGGAGCCTAGCGGGATCGAACCGCTGACCTCCTGCGTGCAAAGCAGGCGCTCTCCCAGCTGAGCTAAGGCCCCAAAATGATTTAAATAGTCTCTGGTCGGGAAGACAGGATTCGAACCTGCGACCCCATGGTCCCAAACCATGTGCTCTACCAAGCTGAGCTACTTCCCGTAAATGGCGCGCCCGAGAGGAGTCGAACCCCTAACCTTTTGATCCGTAGTCAAACGCTCTATCCAATTGAGCTACGGGCGCTTAAAGAAAAGTTATTTTCTACCGCAAAAAACTTTGGTGCCGAGGACCGGAATCGAACCGGTACGGTAGTCACCTACCGCAGGATTTTAAGTCCTGTGCGTCTGCCAGTTCCGCCACCCCGGCAAGGGTGTTTGGAGCGGAAGACGGGATTCGAACCCGCGACCCCCACCTTGGCAAGGTGGTGTTCTACCACTGAACTACTTCCGCAAATTTTTAAATAAGTGCGGGTGAAGGGAGTCGAACCCCCACGCCTTGCGGCGCCAGATCCTAAGTCTGGTGCGTCTGCCAATTCCGCCACACCCGCATATTTAAATGGTGAGCCATGAAGGACTCGAACCTTCGACCCTCTGATTAAAAGTCAGATGCTCTACCGACTGAGCTAATGGCTCAAACAATGAAAACCTTGATTTATAGTATACATTCTAACCTTGTGGCATCTACGACGTCCCAATCTCAGGATGTCTTGCAAGATGCAGCTCGATTGGTACGCTGATGATAATTCAGTGAAGATTATTCATCGTGCTCTACCGACTGAGCTAATGGCTCGTACTAATTTCCATAAAAGTGGTGCCGGCCAGAGGACTTGAACCCCCAACCTACTGATTACAAGTCAGTTGCTCTACCAATTGAGCTAGGCCGGCTAATAATGGTGGAGGATGACGGGTTCGAACCGCCGACCCCCTGCTTGTAAGGCAGGTGCTCTCCCAGCTGAGCTAATCCTCCAATATAATGCCTGGCAATGTCCTACTCTCACAGGGGGACAGCCCCCAACTACCATCGGCGCTGAGAAGCTTAACTTCCGTGTTCGGGATGGGAACGGGTGTGACCTTCTCGCCATAATTACCAGACCGTATTTAATTAAGGATTGCTCCTTCAAAACTAGATATGAGAAACCAAGCATAACCTTGAATCGTTTTATATATTGGTTAAGTCCTCGATCGATTAGTATCCGTCAGCTCCATGTGTCACCACACTTCCACCTCGAACCTATCAACCTGATCATCTTTCAGGGATCTTACTAGCTTGCGCTATGGGAAATCTCATCTTGAGGGGGGCTTCATGCTTAGATGCTTTCAGCACTTATCCCTTCCGCACATAGCTACCCAGCGATGCCTTTGGCAAGACAACTGGTACACCAGCGGTGCGTCCATCCCGGTCCTCTCGTACTAAGGACAGCTCCTCTCAAATTTCCTACGCCCACGACGGATAGGGACCGAACTGTCTCACGACGTTCTGAACCCAGCTCGCGTACCGCTTTAATGGGCGAACAGCCCAACCCTTGGGACCGACTACAGCCCCAGGATGCGATGAGCCGACATCGAGGTGCCAAACCTCCCCGTCGATGTGGACTCTTGGGGGAGATAAGCCTGTTATCCCCGGGGTAGCTTTTATCCGTTGAGCGATGGCCCTTCCATGCGGAACCACCGGATCACTAAGCCCGACTTTCGTCCCTGCTCGACTTGTAGGTCTCGCAGTCAAGCTCCCTTGTGCCTTTACACTCTGCGAATGATTTCCAACCATTCTGAGGGAACCTTTGGGCGCCTCCGTTACTCTTTAGGAGGCGACCGCCCCAGTCAAACTGCCTGCCTGACACTGTCTCCCACCCCGATCAGGGGTGCGGGTTAGAATTTCAATACAACCAGGGTAGTATCCCACCGACGCCTCCACCGAAGCTGGCGCTCCGGCTTCAAAGGCTCCTACCTATCCTGTACAAGTTGTACCAAAATTCAATATCAAGCTGCAGTAAAGCTCCACGGGGTCTTTCCGTCCTGTCGCGGGTAACCTGCATCTTCACAGGTACTATAATTTCACCGAGTCTCTCGTTGAGACAGTGCCCAGATCGTTACGCCTTTCGTGCGGGTCAGAACTTACCTGACAAGGAATTTCGCTACCTTAGGACCGTTATAGTTACGGCCGCCGTTTACTGGGGCTTCAGTTCAGAGCTTCGCTTGCGCTAACCCCTCTCCTTAACCTTCCAGCACCGGGCAGGCGTCAGCCCCTATACTTCGCCTTGCGGCTTCGCAGAGACCTGTGTTTTTGCTAAACAGTCGCCTGGGCCTATTCACTGCGGCTCTCTCGGGCTTGCACCCTACCAGAGCACCCCTTCTCCCGAAGTTACGGGGTCATTTTGCCGAGTTCCTTAACGAGAGTTCTCTCGCTCACCTTAGGATTCTCTCCTCGCCTACCTGTGTCGGTTTGCGGTACGGGCACCTTTTTCCTCGCTAGAGGCTTTTCTTGGCAGTGTGGAATCAGGAACTTCGGTACTATATTTCCCTCGCCATCACAGCTCCGCTTTAATGATAAGGATTTGCCTCATCATCAGCCTAACTGCTTGGACACGGCAATCCAGCGCCGTGCTTACCCTATCCTCCTGCGTCCCCCCATCACTCAAACGGAAAAGAGGTGGTACAGGAATATCAACCTGTTGTCCATCGCCTACGCCTTTCGGCCTCGGCTTAGGTCCCGACTAACCCTGAGCGGACGAGCCTTCCTCAGGAAACCTTAGGCATTCGGTGGAAGGGATTCTCACCCTTCTTTCGCTACTCATACCGGCATTCTCACTTCTAAGCGCTCCACCAGTCCTTACGGTCTAGCTTCAACGCCCTTAGAACGCTCTCCTACCACTGACACCTACGGTGTCAATCCACAGCTTCGGTGATACGTTTAGCCCCGGTACATTTTCGGCGCAGAGTCACTCGACCAGTGAGCTATTACGCACTCTTTAAATGGTGGCTGCTTCTAAGCCAACATCCTGGTTGTCTAAGCAACTCCACATCCTTTTCCACTTAACGTATACTTTGGGACCTTAGCTGGTGGTCTGGGCTGTTTCCCTTTTGACCATGGATCTTATCACTCACAGTCTGACTCCCAAGAATAAGTATTTGGCATTCGGAGTTTGTCTGAATTCGGTAACCCGATGAGGGCCCCTAGTCCAAACAGTGCTCTACCTCCAATACTCTTCTCTTGAGGCTAGCCCTAAAGCTATTTCGGAGAGAACCAGCTATCTCCAGGTTCGATTGGAATTTCTCCGCTACCCACACCTCATCCCCGCACTTTTCAACGTGCGTGGGTTCGGGCCTCCAGTAAGTGTTACCTTACCTTCACCCTGGACATGGGTAGATCACCTGGTTTCGGGTCTACGACCTCATACTCATTCGCCCTATTCAGACTCGCTTTCGCTGCGGCTCCGCCTTATCAGCTTAACCTTGCATGAAATCGTAACTCGCCGGTTCATTCTACAAAAGGCACGCCATTACCCTGCATAAATGCATAGGGCTTTGACTACTTGTAGGCACACGGTTTCAGGATCTCTTTCACTCCCCTTCCGGGGTGCTTTTCACCTTTCCCTCACGGTACTGGTTCACTATCGGTCACTAGGGAGTATTTAGCCTTGGGAGATGGTCCTCCCAGCTTCCGACGGGATTTCACGTGTCCCGCCGTACTCAGGATACACTCAAGAGGGAACGAAGTTTCAACTACAGGGTTGTTACCTTCTTTGACGGGCCTTTCCAGACCTCTTCATTTACCTCGTTCCTTTGTAACTCCGTATAGAGTGTCCTACAACCCCAAGAGGCAAGCCTCTTGGTTTGGGCTAATTCCGTTTCGCTCGCCGCTACTCAGGAAATCGCAATTGCTTTCTCTTCCTCCGGGTACTTAGATGTTTCAGTTCCCCGGGTCTGCCTTCAGTACCCTATGTATTCAGGTAAAGATACTACCCCATTACGGGCAGTGGGTTTCCCCATTCGGAAATCTCCGGATCAAAGCTTACTTACAGCTCCCCGAAGCATATCGGTGTTAGTACCGTCCTTCATCGGCTCCTAGTGCCAAGGCATCCACCGTGCGCCCTTACTAACTTAACCTATAAAAGGTTTTTACTACTAAAATGGAAAAAATCCATAAAGTGGCGATTCTCGGTTATTTGCTTGGTTATTCTCAATATCTAGTTTTCAAGGAACAATACTCAAACGAATGATCAACTTCGAATCTCTTCGTCAGCTTCACTCACTCTCATCCTCACGTATTGTCATACGTTCCGGTGATCGCTCGTTCGCTTCCTCGACCTTCTTGCTGCTGATTCGTTTGATGGTTTTGAGAGATAGTTCCCTCAAAACTAAACAAAAACAGAAACGTCTTTTTATGAAGCGAAGCTTCATTTTCCTTAGAAAGGAGGTGATCCAGCCGCACCTTCCGATACGGCTACCTTGTTACGACTTCACCCCAATCATCTGTCCCACCTTCGGCGGCTGGCTCCAAAAGGTTACCTCACCGACTTCGGGTGTTACAAACTCTCGTGGTGTGACGGGCGGTGTGTACAAGGCCCGGGAACGTATTCACCGCGGCATGCTGATCCGCGATTACTAGCGATTCCGGCTTCATGTAGGCGAGTTGCAGCCTACAATCCGAACTGAGAATGGTTTTATGGGATTGGCTAAACCTCGCGGTCTTGCAGCCCTTTGTACCATCCATTGTAGCACGTGTGTAGCCCAGGTCATAAGGGGCATGATGATTTGACGTCATCCCCACCTTCCTCCGGTTTGTCACCGGCAGTCACCCTAGAGTGCCCAACTGAATGCTGGCAACTAAGGTCAAGGGTTGCGCTCGTTGCGGGACTTAACCCAACATCTCACGACACGAGCTGACGACAACCATGCACCACCTGTCACTCTGTCCCCCGAAGGGGAAAGCCCTATCTCTAGGGTTGTCAGAGGATGTCAAGACCTGGTAAGGTTCTTCGCGTTGCTTCGAATTAAACCACATGCTCCACCGCTTGTGCGGGCCCCCGTCAATTCCTTTGAGTTTCAGCCTTGCGGCCGTACTCCCCAGGCGGAGTGCTTAATGCGTTAGCTGCAGCACTAAAGGGCGGAAACCCTCTAACACTTAGCACTCATCGTTTACGGCGTGGACTACCAGGGTATCTAATCCTGTTCGCTCCCCACGCTTTCGCGCCTCAGCGTCAGTTACAGACCAGAGAGTCGCCTTCGCCACTGGTGTTCCTCCACATATCTACGCATTTCACCGCTACACGTGGAATTCCACTCTCCTCTTCTGCACTCAAGTCTCCCAGTTTCCAATGACCCTCCACGGTTGAGCCGTGGGCTTTCACATCAGACTTAAGAAACCGCCTGCGCGCGCTTTACGCCCAATAATTCCGGACAACGCTTGCCACCTACGTATTACCGCGGCTGCTGGCACGTAGTTAGCCGTGGCTTTCTGGTTAGGTACCGTCAAGGTACCGCCCTATTCGAACGGTACTTGTTCTTCCCTAACAACAGAGTTTTACGATCCGAAAACCTTCATCACTCACGCGGCGTTGCTCCGTCAGACTTTCGTCCATTGCGGAAGATTCCCTACTGCTGCCTCCCGTAGGAGTCTGGGCCGTGTCTCAGTCCCAGTGTGGCCGATCACCCTCTCAGGTCGGCTACGCATCGTTGCCTTGGTGAGCCGTTACCTCACCAACTAGCTAATGCGCCGCGGGTCCATCTGTAAGTGATAGCCGAAGCCATCTTTCAATATTCCCCCATGCGGAGGAAGAAGTTATCCGGTATTAGCCCCGGTTTCCCGGAGTTATCCCAGTCTTACAGGCAGGTTACCCACGTGTTACTCACCCGTCCGCCGCTAACCAAAAGGGAGCAAGCTCCCAATTGATTCGCTCGACTTGCATGTATTAGGCACGCCGCCAGCGTTCGTCCTGAGCCAGGATCAAACTCTCCAAAAAAGAGTTGATATAGCTCTTAAAGTTTGTTGTCTTATAAAAGACAAAGAATTAACGTTGACGTTTCTGTTTCGTTCAGTTTTCAAAGAACAATCTTTCGTCTCTTTTTTTCAAAGCGAGACTTCCATATTATATCTCTTTCACGACTTGTTGTCAATACTTTTTTAAAAAACTTTTTAGCTTTTCAATTCTCATATTAACTTCTCTGTCGGACAGATAATAATATACCATGGATATTTTACCTGCGCAATACTTTTTTATAAATAAATTCATATATTGTAAAAGCTCTTGGTAATATAAAGTAGAATCGACTAAACCCTACATATTTTTTTGTTTAGTAAATACTATATTAACAAATACATGTTCATTTGGGAAGGTGCCTTAATATGAATATTATAGGATTAATTGTTTGTGTCCTTACTTCGTTATATCTTTTTACTTATTGCTATGTCAAAGTAAATAGCGAAAACAAAAAAGAAAAGGTATTTACCCTTACTTTTGTTTTCGCTATTTGTATGGCCTATCTCTTTACTGGGCTTTCCTATGTTTTTTTGTGCGTATAAATAGTAATGATTTCCCTTCTTTACGATTCCCCCCAACAATGAAGATTGCTATACTGCTTAATATAATCAGGCCGCCAATGATTTGTTTACCGCTCATATCTTCTCCTAACAAGATAAGCGCAAGAAATGAGGCTATAACAGGTTCTATAAGTATGAGCATGGAAATGACAGATGAGCTTACCCATTCTAGCGACCAATTTAAAATGGTATGACCAATCAAGGTTGGAACAACAGCAAGAAGGATGAAATAAATCCAATTGTTTAAGCTGTATGGAACGAAATGTTCTTGATGAAGAAGGACATAGATGAAAAGCACAACCGTACTAATTCCATATACAATAAAGGTATATGGAAGAAACGACACCCTCTTTCGTACCCCCTGCCCAAACATAAAGTATATAGAGATGAACGCACAGGATATCAATGCTAAAAGATCGCCTGTAAAGGACGACCGTTTTGTTTCAAAATCACCCCAGCCGATCACTGCGCTGCCGAAAATCGCCATCAATCCACATAGGATAGCCGAAGGGGAATACTTCTCTTTAAAGAAGAGATACGTACCCAAAAATACAAATAACGGCTGAAGGGTAACAAGAACCGTTGAACTTGCTACAGATGTGTAATTAAGTGATTGAAACCAAAATACAAAATGAAAAGCTAAAAATATACCTGCGATGATACTCGTATACCAATCCCGCTTAGAAATCATTTTTAATTCCAATGTATATTTAAAAATTATAATTGGAGCAATCATCAAAGTTGTTAAAAATAAACGATAAAAAGCTAGAACTCCTGCACTTGCAGTGGAAAGCTTCACCAAAATAGCCGAGGCAGAAACAGCCGCTACCCCGATAAATAAAATAAAATACACCCTAAGCCCCGGTTTCATCTTTTTTCCTCTTTCTTTTAAACTTCAATCTTTTTCCGCATGATTCTACACTATTTTAATACGGTATAGAATCATTTACCAGAACATTGAATAGCAAAACTCCTCTATCTGCTGTTTTCACAAATCGATGATTCTTTAAATCCAACAGTCTTACCCCAGGCTCTCCGCTTCAACCTGAATAACTCCCTGGAGGGATTTAAGCTCATAATAAATGTCCGTAGTATAGGTATGTTTAACAGTGGTGACATTGCAATAAAGAACGATGTCTTCTGATTCTTCTTTAATCTTTACCCTCTTAACCCCTAGTTTCTTTTCTTTTATTCCTTTCAACAAGCTTGTCAGATCTGTGGTTTTTTCCACAGACAATTTCACCCTGACCTCTTTTTCCTTTAGTTTTTGAGGTCCCATTCTTTCAAAAAGCTGGGGTATTAATTTCACACCTAATATGATAAAAAAAATGGCCGTAAACGCTTCTATATAAAATCCCGAACCGACCGCTATCCCAATTGAGGCGGAAGCCAAAACCAGAGAAGCTGTTGTCAGGCCTGAGATGGCTTCATTGCCTTTACGTAAAATTACACCTGCACCTAAAAATCCAATTCCGCTTACTACATAAGATGGGATTCTGCCAGGATCCATAGGACGGGAGTACGGTTTTGAATACAAGTAAGCAGACTCATATGATACGACTGTCAATAAACATGATACTAATGATACGACCAGACATGTTTTTAATCCTAAGGGTTTTCCTTTTAGCTCCCTCTCCAATCCAATCACTAAGCCCCCTAATGCTGCTAAGGCAAGCTTTAGAAACACTTCATTTTTCACAAAAGAATGAATGAATTCAGTCATGCTCTCCCTCCTTTATATTTTTCTCTATATATTCATTAATTTCAGTTGAATTCCTCTACCCTCTTCGTAAAAAAACAATCAAGTGTAACTATATATATGAATTGAAATTCCATTTCATCTCTAATTCAGGGATTCTAACCTTCTCTCGACTCCATTCAATTTCGAATTCTTTTTCAACCCATGATAATTCACGGCAATATGCGCATTCTAAGTAAATGCAGAATAATTTTTTAAAAGGGGTGCAGATATTTGGAGCTTATAGAGCGTTTAAAGGTCAATTCTGAATTTCTGAAGATCAAGAGGAAAATCATCACAATCTTGTTAAGTATGGAGGAAGAGACTAGCTATAGCACAAATCATTTAAAAGAAGATCTTTTAATGCTGGTAGACGACATTGAGGAACTCAGATATAAAAAAGAATAATCTGTTAAGCGGGCCTATGACAGCCCGCTTTTATATTTTGGTTACCCCCTGTGAAAAAATTTTCATGTTTGACAAAATATGAAATGCTGCTGGAATATTTGCTTTTGCTCGTTTATAATTAGCACTAGATACTAATATCTGGTTATAAACATTTCGATTTACATTAAGCGAGCTTTTCGCAAGAAAGAGGAATGATACTATGATCTATACTTTTGCTGCCTACTTATTAAAAATACTATTAAGCCTCTTTGGCAGATTGAAAGTGGAAGAAAAAGATAAATTACCTCAGAGCGGAGGCTTTGTGCTGGCATGTACCCATACCGGTTGGATAGAGATATTGTGGCTCGGTATTTCAATATTACCGCTGAAAATAAATTATATGGCTAAAAAGGAACTGTTTGATACACGGTTTTTAAAATGGCTCATGCATAAGCTGAATGCTTTTCCTGTCGACAGGGAGAATCCGGGACCAAGTACACTTAAAATCCCAAGAAGGCTATTGAATAAAGGTGAAATTGTTGGAATATTTCCAAGCGGAACCCGAACGACAGAAGAAGTGCCGCTAAAAAAAGGAGCCGTTACCATTGCAGCCGGATCAAATGTACCGATCGTTCCAGCAGTCTATATCGGACCGGCAAATCTTAAAGATCTATTTCAAAGAAAAAAAGCTGGAATCTTATTCGGCGATGCTATTTTGCCTGATCATACGCTCCCCAAAAAAGAACAGGCCGAGTTCATGATGGAAAAGCTAAACGAGGAATTTGAGTTCCTGCACTCTGAACTATTAAAAAGGCTGGAAAAAGGGAAATAAGTCAATAGATTAGACGGGCTTACTAAACCGCCCGTCTTTTTTTAGGAAGCAGGCATTCCAGAAGCATTAAAGCACTAAAAGTTTAAGTTAAAAGTAGGCTTTTAATGTTCATACAGACGATTGTTCCAGATAGAAAAATGGGTCTCATTTCCGAAAAATTTTAATGCAATTTTAATGCACACTGCTTTTTTGTCGTTTATAATCATAACTACTAAACATTCCTTGACTTTGTTGCTTCAAGTATTTCAGCCAATCCTACATCTGTAAGGGCTTACTCACTCATTATACAGATTTACATTTTTTACATTTTCAACCGACAAAATCAGGGATATTCAACCATACATGTATAAGAGGAGTGATAATAAATGGACAAAAACCTTATCGAGTTACAACAACGAATTCCAGATCAACATAAAGATCTCGTCAAGTATACAGAACATATCTTCTGCGCAATTGATCAATATGTTGAGGAACATCGCAGATTGGTTGCAGCAGACGCTATTGCAGGCATAAAGCCTTCAGGCATTATGGAAAAAGGATTTTATGAACAAATGCTGGAATTCAAAAAAATTCTTATTAAAGAACTGTCAAAAACAGTTGAAGATATCGAACATAAAGGCGATAAAAACTGGAATAAAAACTATAAAGACGGCATTTAAATCCCTATAGAGAACCCCCTGTTCTGTCCTTTACAAATTCACCGGGACAAAAAGGGGGTTCTATTAATTAATCTCATGTTTTTTACACTTATCGTAAAGGCTTGTTTTGCTGATTCCAAGAATAACAGCTGCTTTTTGTTTATTTCCCCCTGCACGTTGAATGGCATTTGCAATTGCATATTTTTCAGCCATTGCCAGCATATCACTTAATTTTACCGGACAGTCCTCCGTTTTTGCCCCTCCAATGAATGCATGTATCGGTATTTCAAAACCAGCCCCTGAGTATAGTTCATCATCCCGCAAATAAAGAGGCAGATGAGGAATATCAATTCTTTGTCCGTCCAGAACATTTATTGCCCTTTCCAATACATTCTCCACTCCGCGAATATTTCCAGGCCATTTATGGTGCTTAAGCTTTTCCATGACAGTAGGAGATATCTCAATATCCTTGCGATGAAACTTATATTCCAGTTTTTTAAGCAATGCTTCCGCTATAAAAGGGATATCCTCCCTTCTTTTCCGAAGCGGGGGAATTTCCAGGTTAATCACATTTAACCGGTAATAAAGATCATGCCTGAATGCGCCTTCCTTTACCATCGCTTCAAGATCGCGATGAGTTGCGGCAATCACTCTTACATTTACAACAATCGTCTTTTGGCCTCCTACGCGTTCAACTTCTTTTTCCTGTAGCACACGCAGGAGCTTGCTTTGCATAGACAATGGCATATCCCCAACTTCATCTAAAAAAATGGTACCGCCTTCTGCAAGCTCAAACTTGCCCTTTCTTCCGCCTTTTTTAGCTCCCGTAAAAGCCCCTTCGTCATAACCAAACAATTCCGATTCCAATAAATGCTCCGGAATGGAGGCACAATTGATTCTGACAAAGGGAGAACCTGCACGCGGGCTGCCATGATGAATTGCATGGGCAAAAAGCTCTTTTCCGGTGCCAGATTCCCCTGAAAGCAGTACCGCAGAATCTCCAGAAGCAATTCTTTCAGCAAGTTTTTTAATAGATGAGAACTCAAGGCTGTCACCAATCAAATCGTCAAACACATATTTACTTGTCATGGCACTATGGTATTTAATTTTATAAAAATTTAATTCCTGAACAAGCGCCTGCATTTTGTTGGAGTATTCCCTCCACTCCTCAGGGTTTTGGTACATAACTGTTCCTACAGCCCCTACCAATTTCCCTTTTGCATAGAGAGGGTAGCGATTGGCTATCATCTCACTTCCCATAATCGGCTGTATGGCAGCAAGCTCTGCTTTTCCTGTGTTGGCCACTATATGCATGCGGGTATGTTCTATTACTTCTGTTATGTGTTTTCCAATCGCCCTTTCCATTGTTGTGGATAAAAAGTCACAATACGCCTTATCGATATAAAGAATGATTCCCTTCGTATTTACAACAACGATCCTTTCAGCCACGAGATTAACAATCTCTTCCAGCCATTCAGTGGGCAGATTCACATCTCCTATTTTCATCTTCCCATCTCTCCATTAACTTCACTTTAGTCATCACTCTAATTATATCAAATATTCAAAATTCTTTCTATGTATCCTTCCTTACAGAGGAACCTGGATATAAGTACAATAAAATAGGCTAACCATGCGCTGACTGCCTCAGCCGGTGCATGGTTAGCCTCTCATGCCAAACACTCACTATTGAACTGTATAGCCTCCATCTAAAACAACTGCCTGCCCAGTGACGCCTTTCGCTTTATCACTTGCTAAGAACAATGCATAATCAGCAATCTCCGATACGGACAGGAGCCGTTTCTGGGGTACTAGCGGATAGATGACATCCTTCACCACGGATTCCAGCGGTACCTTTCTCGTTTCAGCCAAATCTTTTAATTGATTCTGTACAAGCGGTGTATCCACATAGCCGGGGCAAAGTGCATTTACCGTTATTCCATGCTCAGCTCCTTCCAGGGCTGCAACCTTGGTTAAGCCAATAACCCCATGCTTTGCACTATTGTAGGCAGCCTTTCCTGAAAATCCGATTAATCCGTTTATGGATGCCATATTGATCACTCTGCCGAGGCCCTGGTTTTTCATGATTGGAAAAGCATGTTTAATTCCATAGAATGGTGCTGTCAGCATGACTTTTATTAGCAGTTCAAATTTATCTGAAGGAAAATCCTCAATATGGGAAACATGCTGGAGACCCGCATTATTAATTAAAATATCCAGGCTGCCAAATTCCTGTGCGGTCTTCTCTAATCCCTCTTTAAACCGGGATTCATTTGTCACATCGCAAGGAAACGCAATTGCTTCATATCCCGATTCCCGTAATTCTTCAGCTGCCTGCTCACTCTTTTCCTGATTAAGATCGGAAATCACCACTTTTGCTCCTTCGCCAGCAAAAGCCTTTGCTAATTCCAGCCCAATGCCGCTGGCTGCTCCTGTAATAAAAGCAGACTTACCTTTTAAAACCTGCACCATGTCTTTAATCCTCCTAGAAACTTGTTGATCTTTTATACTACCCGTAAAATCCCCTGTATTAAACGATTTTTGTAATACTGTATAGGGCAATAACAAAAAAGACTGCCAGCGTTTTTATAATGGTTATCGCAAAGATATCCCGATAAGATTGTTTATGAGTTAAACCGGTTACCGCAAGTAAAGTAATAACGGCGCCGTTATGAGGCAGTGTATCCATTCCGCCCGATGCCATGGAAATAACTCTGTGCATGACTTCTGGAGGAATATGATATTTTTGTATGGCAGCGGTATACTTATCGGCCATAGCGCTTAGAGCAATCCCCATTCCTCCTGAAGCGGATCCTGTTACACCTGCAAGGGTCGTCGTCGTGACAGCTCCATTCACCAATGGATTCGTGAAAGTATGAGAAATACCGTTACTGATCGTTGTAAACCCTGGAAGTGAAGAAACCACTCCTCCAAAGCCGTATTCTGCCCCGGTATTCATGGTTGCTAATAATGCTCCGCCAATGCTCATATTTATTCCCGATTTAAAATTAGCCGTTACTCGTTTCCAATCAAATAAAAGTGTTGCTGCAATCCCAATGACAAGGGCCATTTGTACAGCCCAGATAGCTGTAACAGCAGCGACATCCACCACTCCGAATGCCTTTAAACCAATTTTAGAAAAATCAAAGCCATTTGGATACCACCTTGGAATAAAAATGGTAAAGACCTTATTCATTACCCCGACCAGCACCAGTGGAACAAAGGCCAAAATCTGCCGTAAAACAGAGGTCTGGGCTGTTAAATCAACATTGGTTATATCCTCTGCTGCAGGCTCCGCTGAGGCAGCTGTTTCAGTGCTTTGGAACCCCAGATACCCTTCCCCATTCCTGGCTGCCTTTTTTCTCCGCGACTCTAGATACCACAGGCCCAGAATAAGGACAAAGATGGTTCCCGCGATTCCTAAAAACGGAGCAGCATAGATGTTCGTCTTAAAAAAAGTTGTCGGAATAACGTTTTGAATTTGCGGCGTCCCAGGAAGGGCATCCATTGTAAAGGCAAAAGAGCCTAAAGCAATTGTTCCAGGGATAAGCCTTTTAGGAATATTGGCTTGTCTAAACATATGGGCTGCAAATGGATAAATGGCAAACACGGCTACAAAAAGACTGACACCACTGTAAGTCAGAATAGCTCCAAGCAGAACGATTGCAAAAATGGCCCGCTTTGGCCCTATAATTTTTACAATGGTTCTGGCGATCGATTCGGCAATCCCTGACATTTCGACCACTTTTCCGAATATAGCTCCTAAAAGAAAAACGGCAAAATATGATTTAATAAACCCTACCATCTTTTCCATGAAAACATTAGAAAAGAAAGGCAATACATAACCAGGATCGGTTAACAGCACTGCGAACAAGGCACAAATCGGTGCAAATAAAATTACCGAAAAGCCTCGGTATGCCACAAACATCAATAAACCAAGAGCTAATAAAATAACAATGATTTCCACAAACCTTCCCCCTTCTTACTTTGTTTTCTCTCCATGTAACCCTCTTCTAATAAAACGCCTACATTACTCCTCTCCGTATTTTTTCTTCAGACATTATATAAGCAATTTCTGTGCCAATTTTATAATCTCAAGCAAAAAAATTTATCTAAGCTCATTAAACCAAATACAGACAGATGATTTTTAAGATATCCAAATGTTTACAATAAAAGATTTTATCTATTCATTTCCGGATTTTCGGAATATCTTTTTTACTCTTCCGCAATTTCGTAAAAAATTCCGGTTAAACGGAAAGGATCTTTTCATAAACTTTGATGCTATTTAACACAAAAATATAATGAATTTCACAGGCTCTGTAGTAAACCTGTGATTTGCTTACAAAAATTTGCCACGAAGAAGGACAAAATACGGATTTATTTTTTGTACGTAAAGGAACAATCCCTGCAAAAACAGCCAACGAAAAAAAGAGGAAAAGAATCCTTATGTCCCTTCTATAGGACACAAGGATTCTTTTCCTCCTGTTAACTAAAATAGTCGCATGATTGAATATATAATTCCAGCTAGCAATGCTGAAATCGGCAGTGTAATCACCCATGTAATAAAAATGCGCTGGGCAGTTCCCCATTTCACACTTTTTAAGCGGTGGGCTGAGCCTACACCGAGAATGGATGAGGAAATTACATGTGTGGAACTCACAGGCAAATGAACATATGTTGCACCAAAGATGATTAGGGCTGAGGATAAATCCGCTGCAACACCGTTAACAGGCCGAAGTTTCATGATTTTCCCACCGACGGTTTTAATAATTCTCCAGCCTCCTATGGAGGTTCCTAAGCCCATGACAGCCGCACAGGCAAGCTGAACCCAAAAAGGAATGGCCGTTGAGGTAATATAGTGATTTGCAATAAGAGCCATTGTGATGATCCCCATTGACTTTTGGGCATCATTAGTACCGTGAGAATAGGATTGAAGAGCCGCCGTTAAAATTTGTATAAACCTGAACTGTTTATTTGTTGAAGAAAGATTTCGATTTTTCAATGTCAACTTAAAGATCGAATAAATAATAAATCCAATAACAAAGGCAAGGATTGGTGAAATAATCAGACCTTCAATAATTTTAAAGAATCCATGATATTTTAAAATCCCAAATCCAGCAGCTGCGATAGCTGCACCTGCAATCGAACCGATGATGGCATGGGAAGAACTGCTCGGAATCCCATAATACCAGGTAACCAAATTCCAGATAATCGCTGAAATCAAAGCCGCCAATATCACAATTCCGCCATTGTGAAGCTTAAATGGATCTACAATATCACTTGTAATGGTTTTGGCTACTCCCGTAAAGGTTAAGGCACCCAGAAAGTTCATCACGGCAGCAAGAACGATTGCATGACGCGGCTTTAATGCCTTAGTGGAAACCGATGTAGCAATCGTATTTGCCGTATCGTGAAATCCATTAATAAAGTCAAAGGCAAGGCCTGCAAGGATAATGAGCAGCGTGATAATGAACACAGTATTCATATTATAATTCCCCTTATGCGTTTTTCATGACAACTGTCTCTAGGACGTTCGCTACCTTTTGACAATAGTCTGACACTTGTTCCAGATTCTCATACACTTCTTTTAATTGAATGATGGCAATTGGATTCTTTTCCAATTCAAATAATTCTTTTACTGAGTCGCGCAAAATTTCATCACATCTGGATTCCAATTCCTTTATTCTAATGGTATGAGAACGAATGTCTCGAAGCTTTTTCCTTGATAAAAGGTCAATTGAAGCATTGATTTCCTGGCAGCTTTCAAAGAGTGCTTCGACAAACAATTTCATATAAACGGTCGGCTGGGTAATTCCATACATCTCCATTAAGGCAGCAGCCTGATCGATCCCATCCAAAATATCATCTAAGCTCATAGCTAGCTGAAGAATGTCTTCACGGTCATATGGCGTAATAAAGGATTTATGAAGTTCTACAATTAGCTCGTGAATAAAACTGTCCCCTTTAGATTCAAAATCCTTTAATGTGACAGAAAGAGCTTTTAAATCCTCTTCATTGTTTACCGTTGCCTGAGTTAAAAATTTTACGCTATCAGAAAGGTTTTCCGTTATGTTACCTAACATTACTGAAAATTTATCTTTTCTTTCGAGAATTGGCATGTTTCTTCCCCCAACATCATTTTATCTAATTACTCGCCTTCGTCATTTTAATACATTTATCGCGCGAGGAAAATGATTTCTTTCAAATCTTTACACAATCTTTACAAAAGGTTAAAAAGAAATTCAATTATTTGGATTAATATGCTATATAATGGCACAACTTACGCATTTTTTGTTATGTATAATTATACCCAAATTGAAATGGTCAAATAGCAAGCAACAAAGTTTGTTAAAGGACACCGTTGTTTTTTAGCTCATTCGTGTGAAACGGCCGTTTCACACGCCTTTCAGCACAGCTGAAAGGTTACAGTAAAGAAAGGAACCAAAAGCAAACAAATTTGCTTTTGGTTCCTTTCTTTATTGTAAAATGAGCTAAAAAACGAGCATTTATCAACTTTAAAATATAACACAACCAAAACTAAACAACAGTTTTGTATTAAAGCTTGAAATACCAAAGCCTCCACTTGTAAAACATGTCAGAATTACGATTCTCTAACTCACCTAATGGGCAACAGAGTTAAAGAATAGAATATATAAAGAAATTTTCATAAAATAGAATTTGTTGTTTAAATGGCATATAATTGATACGAAAAACAGCGATCTTACAATTAGAAAGTAGAGGTATTTATGAAAAATATTCTTGTACTTGGGGGAGTCTCCTATAATTTAATGGTTTATGTGGATGAATTCCCAAAACCGGTTGCTCAAACCATCCATTCTGTAAATTCCTATCACGAGACAGTGGGTTCAACAGGAGCTGGAAAGTCATTAAATTTAAAAAAATTAGGATTAGATGTAAACTTTTACGGAATCATTGGGGAAGATGAATATGGAGATAAACTAATTTCTTATTTTAAAAAAGAGGGAATTCCCTTTCATTTTGATATAAGTCCCAACGGTACAGAACGTCATCTTAATTTCATGAAGAATTCTACCGGGGAAAGACAATCCATTTTTCTAAACTCTACATCTGCTGATATTAAAACAAATTTAGAAAATGTTGAAAAATTTATTCAAAAAAGTGATATTGTATTTTTAAATATCATCCCTTATTGCAAAGATTTTATTTCTTTACTAAAAAAACATAACAAAGAGGTTTGGGTAGATCTGCATGACTATGACGGGAAAAATGAATATCACCAAGATTTTATTGAGGTTGCTGATGTCATACAATTCAGCTCAGAAAATAATATGTCTTACAAGGAGACAATGAAAGAATTTTTGTTGAACGGTAAAAAATTAATTATTTGTACACACGGCAACAAAGGTTCAACTATTTTATCACAAGATGGTTGGTTAGAAACACCCGCATTAAAATATGATATAACAGATACAAATGGGGCAGGAGATGCTTATTTTTCCGGGTTTTTATATGGAGTCATTAAGGGGTATGAATTAATGAAAACGGCAAAAATGGCTTCAATCGTCGGAGGATTGGCGGTAACTTCAAAGGAATTGGTTTCCGAAACTCTTTCCGCCGAAAAGCTAGAAGAAGAATATAAAACATTAATGTAAAATAGCATTTCTACATTACTTTATATTAAACTCTGTGCAGCAAATAAAAAATCTCACCAATTAATTTTTGGCGAGATTTGCTTTTTTATGGACAAAATCCATCAAAATGATTGTCATTCCATACTTTTTAGAAAAGTTCAAACAAAATCCTTTACTCTTTTCGATCGTTTTCTCTTGCCATCTTCATATAGAGGGCAGCCAAATGCCTACTTTACATATACACCCACGGACTTAAAGGCTGTCAGGGCACTTGCCATAATTCCTACACTTAACACGGTTAACAGAGAAAATAGCAGTCTCTGATCGTGTAAAATAAATAATCCAGATAGAATAATAACCGCGTCTGCCAGAAAGATGATATACCCAGGATTTATGGAGAACCATTTGGAGAATAGGAGGGCCAAAAGATCTATTCCTCCAGGGCTCGTATCCTGCCTTAGCATTAAGCCAACACCCGTTCCGATCAAAAGTCCACCGACCGGTGCACTGACCACTATTGGCCAATGCACCATTCCACTAAGCGGAAAAAGCAAGTCAATCATGGTAGATGAAAGAAGCATTCCCATAATTCCATTAATAAAATAAGTACGATCATAGGTTAATGCCAGCAGATAAATAGGGGTGTTTATGCAAACAATTGTCAGCCCTAACTTAAAACCCAGCGCATATTTCAGAAGCAAGCTAATTCCAAATATTCCGCCATTCAGCAAGTGCAAGGGAAGAATAAACAAATTAATCCCGATGGCAATAAGCAGGGCGGCAAAAGCAATCATCATTATTTTTCGTACCACTTTTCTCATCCTTGTCCACCTTCTTTCTACATATATATGTAGAAATGCTCCTTCCATTCATAAAGAAGAGAGAATTATATTGACGTACGCTTTTTTGTTGATAACTGCTCATTTTTAGATTATTCGTTTGAAAAGGCCGTTTCACACGAATAATCTAAAAACAACAGAGTCCTTTAACAAAGCCAAACCAAATATTTACGATTCCTTAATATATTCTTTATATTCAAGCGTTATAGTAAAAACAGGTTGTACACCAACCTAGACTTCCCTCGCTTTTGTACATATTTTGTCCGTCCATACCCCATGGACGGATCTTTTTTTTGCTCCATAATCGTTTACATTTACGTTATACGCTTGTTTGGAATAAAAGGAACTGGACTCCGCATAGAATAGCGGGTTACGGGTTAAAGAGGTTTTGCAGGAGCATGTGACGAGGAGGCTCCACAACCGCCCGCGGAAAGCGAGTGCCTGCAGCGGAAATCAACAGACCGGGCAATATGCATGTCTTGAGCAAAAGACCGATGTTGACCTTCATTCAACGTTGATTGCAGTAGAAGGCACAAGACTTCTGCATAGAATAGCGGATTTAAAGACTCCACCTTGTTTGGGTGCAGCAAATCAGTACCCATGAACTTTAGAAAATCTTAATAAGACATTTATAAAAACTCATTAATTTCCTTTTAAAATAAAGGCAAGGAGGTGGTATGATGAGTTTTATGGATCTTTTTGAAGAAAGTACCCGGCAGGCGATCCTTTTAAAAATGGGAATTCGGGCATTGAAAAATAAAGAGGCTGAAAAATTTTACATGAAGGGACTTATTTCAAAAGAGGAGTACGAACTGTACAAACAAGGCTTTATTTTTTATAAAAAGAAAGAGAGTGACAATCAGGACACTAACGAAAAAATGTAGCCCTTAGATTACAGCTAAAAAACTTCAGCATTACACAGTTAATAATTGATTTACACAAAGATTGTTGTCTATTTCAACTTCTCTTTCCAAAACTGTATAGTAAGAAACTGGACAACAAAGTATGTCCTTTTTTTTTGCCTAAAAATCGTGCGCAATGCAAAAAATGTCTGAAAATGTTAGCGACGGGTTTTCCCCATTCAAGAGCAGCACTCATTTGTTTCTTCCTCTTTAGTTTACGTTTAACAACCTAATTCCCTTTGTCATACTTTTCTCTTTTTCTTCAATCCTCATCCTTAATATCCGGATCCTCCGGAAGCGGCTCATTATACCATTCTTCAAATAGTTTTCTATATTTCTCCATCTGTTCAAGATGGGATTGAAATTGCTGTTTATTAATTAAATAGTTATTCCCATCATAGACAGCCCGTATCTTTTTGTGAAGAATCAAATTCTCAATATAAGTCTCTGGAAGCGAGAGATATTCAGCCGTATCTTTTATGGTTAAATACATGGTAAAACTCCTTTTTTTCTTGTGGCTTTCTCCATTATTCTATAATTAGCGGCAGGAAAAAAATCATGTGGTTAAGCTCTTTTCGTCCAGGTTAATGCTATGTACGTATTAAATAATGCTTGCAAAACGTTATTTGTGAACGTATCACTAAGCTAAAAGAAAACCGTAACTCGAAGGATTCCTGCTTTAAAAGGTTATCAGAAAAGGCTGTTTTCGCATAGATTGTTGTTTTATGTACAAAGAATGATTCCTAGAGTTGACTGTCTTCGTGGCATCTTTTCGTAAGATCTTCACAAGTTTTAATAATGAATATATGTTTAACATGATATTTTTGTGTCCAATAGCAACAAAGTTTACGAAAAGAGCCTTAGAAAAACACAATTCGTATCCAAATGTAGGCTTCAAAGCCATCAGAGGATGACGAGAAAACTTATCCTTTTTAAACCGGATCTTTTTGGACTGTCCGTAAATCAATCCAGTCTCCTTTTTCTTTTTTTGTAAGCTTAGGCATCTCCCTATAAAATATATTTAATCTTCAGCTGATATGTTTTCAAAGCTCGCCATCCTTTTTTTGTCCCAGTGGCTTAACAACTTTGGAGTGCTTCCTAAGAATCTTCACAGAAAGTTCCTGTCTTCATATGATAAAGGAAAGCAAGACTTATTAATTTTACCAGAAAAGGATGTTACAAAATGCCCGCAATAATAGGTCCATTGCAAATTTTCAATGTCGGGGGCGGTGTGGTCCAATTTGGAGACGCAGCAGTCGTTTCTCCCAAAACTTCCACTAAAACAACGACAGGATCCGGTGCATTTAATACAGGAGCCTTTATTATTACCAATAATATCGTTAGTGCCAATCCAACCATTGACAGCAACCTGGTTGATCAGCCCATCATTGGCAACAACTAACCCGGGAAGGATGAATGCTTCCCGGCAAGCATCCTTTAAAAAGGGCATGCATCCCTTCTCCAAGTTGAATGAAAAAACGACCAATTACTATTCTTTTTACATACATTAATTAGGAAAGCTTTTGAATAAAAACCACCTTTAAATAATTTCCTTCTGGGAACTCTCTTATCGTTTTAAAATCGCAAGGGAGTGAAAACTCTTCCATATACTTGAATTTTTCTCCGGTTTCCTTAAAGGCTCCTTCTATAAACCCTTTGAACTTTTTCATGCCAAAGCCGCTTGCATTGGTGGATGCTACAATCACTCCATTTTTATTCGTAATGGCAATGGTATCCTTTAATAAATTTTTATAGTCTTTGGCGGCGCTAAAAGTATGCTTTTTTGACCGGGCAAAGCTTGGGGGATCGAGAATAACCATATCAAAGGCGACCTGCTTTTTCACGGCATACTTTAAATAATGAAAAACGTCCTCTACGATAATATCCTGTGATTCTGCATCAATTGCGTTTATACTAAACTGCTCGATGGTCTTCGCTCTGCTTCTATTCGCCAAATCCACACTTGTGGTTTTCAGTGCTCCGCCTTTTGCTGCAAATACGGAGAAAGCCCCTGTATAAGAAAACATATTCAACACGGTTTTTCCGTTTGCATATTGATCCCTTATGGTTTTACGAACATCACGCTGATCTAGAAACACGCCTACCATGGCGCCATCATTTAAATAAACGGCAAAGTTTACACCATTTTCCTTCACAATGAGAGGAAATTCTCCGCGTTCACCCATAACAAAGTCATCGTCTTCTACATACGTTCCTTTTGTGTTGAAGCGTTTCTTCTCATAAACCCCTTTATAATCAGCTAGTGCCGTGAGGGAATGCAGAATTGTTTCCTTAAAGCTGTAGATTCCTTCGCTGTACCAGGTAAGTAAATAGTATCCGTCAAAGTAATCGATGGTTAAACCGCCGATACCGTCCCCTTCTCCATTAAAAACACGGAAGGCTGTCGTGTCGTTGCTTTTGAAAAAAGTGGCACGTTCAGAAAGAGCAGCTTTAATTTTTTTATCGAAAAAGGACTGATCTAATTCTTCTTTTTCATTTTGCGTTAACACCCACCCTGTTCCCTTATTTTGCTTTCCATAGTAGCCTCTGCCGATAAAACGGCTGCGCTCATCTACCAGCTGAATAATTGCCCCTTCTTCTTTGAGATCCTTCCCATTCATAATGGCATCACTATGTATTAACGGATTCCCCGCTTTTAATTCCTTTACAAAGTTATCTTTAACTTTTAAAATCACTTCTTTTTTCATTTCCCCACCCTTTTCAACCGAATTATTGAAGAATGCCTTGCAGCCAGCTATTTTCAATCATCTTTTGTTTACAATAGCAACAAAGTTTACGAAAAGAGCCTTAACCAAAAACATAACCTTTTATTCATCTTTTACACTTATGGCTTGTATATACATTGTTCAATGCGTTAAAGCGAAGAAGGGGTCAGACCCCTTCTTCGCTTTAACGCATTGACGTTTTTGAACATAAAATAAAAAAACGACATAAATCGCCGTTTTTCCAAGGTAATGGAGACTATCGGGATCGAACCGACGACCTCTTGCATGCCATGCAAGCGCTCTCCCAGCTGAGCTAAGCCCCCATAATGAATATGTAGTTAAAGTACATTTATTATTGTATTACCGTCTCTTATTTTTGTCAATAAGTTTTGTATGACTTTTTTTGAGACTAAAAACTTTACTGGTTATACCTCTTATAATAAAGTTATTTTTAATAACAAACAGAATTATTTGTAACCATATTATAGGATAGGTGGCACCCAGCTGCAAATCTATTTATGTCTAATTTATGTATTCGCTTTATTATCTTTTTTGACCGTCTTTATTGTGTTATAATCAATAGCAAAGCTGTGGAACATATAGAGGCAAACATCCATTGTACTATTGTTAATTATAAATAATCTTTTTACCAATAGTAACTTAAAAGGAGTGAAACTTGATGAACGAGGAAGATCAAAAAAATAAATTATCCATAGAGGTCGAACGTTCCTATCAATTAATCAGTAAAAAATGGATATGCCTGATTATACATACATTAATGGAGTCACCAAAGCGATTCAGTGAAATTCATGAATTTATTCCGGATTTAAGTAAACGAATGCTTAATGAACGCTTAAAAGAAATGGAAGAATGGGGCCTTGTAATAAGGAATGTCATTGCAGATAGACCTGTTCGCACAGAATATTCCCTGACCAGAAAAGGTACGGAACTTGGCAAAAGCCTGAAATCTATTGAAGCCTGGGGAGAAAAGTGGGTAGGACGGAGTTAAGAAGAAGTTCTTAAGCTCCATCCATGCCTTTAAAACGAAAATACCTCTTCCGAACAGAAAAGAAGATATTTGCATTTAGAAGGTTATGTACTCCAGTCTTCTTATCCCCTGCAATTTTGGTCTTCCACATCACCATTTTGATTTACAGTGATAATGCGGTCGGCCATTCCTACAAATAGTCCATTTTCAACTACACCGGGAATCATATTCATTTTTAATTCTAACGGCTGTGGATCCTTTATATCACCAAAATCACAATCCAAAATATAATTTCCATTGTCTGTAACATATGGTTTTCCATCTTTTACGCGCAGTATAGCAGTACAGCCAAGCTTTTCTATATGGCGCTGTGTTACTTTATATCCGAATTGAATAATTTCTACCGGGAGTTTGAAGGCACCGAGCGTCTCTACCATTTTTTTAGAGTCGGCCACTACGATAAACTGTTTTGCTAAATAAGCAATCATTTTTTCACGCAGTAATGCTCCTCCCCCGCCTTTAATCAGATTGGACTCTGGATCTGCTTCATCTGCTCCATCAATAGCCAGATGAATAGTTTCTGCTTCTTCAAATGGCATAAGCGGGATACCCACCTTCTTTGCCAGCTCTTCTGTTTGTATGGAAGTAGGTATTCCAACGATGGATAACCCTGCAGCAACCCTTTCCCCCAGCTTTTGAATGGTATAATAAACGGTTGAACCTGTACCTAAGCCTACTACCATTCCATCTTTCACATATTCTGCCGCTTTTTCACCTACCAAGAGCTTTTCATTCATGTTCATGTCCCTCGTTTCCTGCCACAAATCACTTATCAGTGGCCATTAATAGTCTTCATTATTTCCTGCCTGTCTTTATTTTATCTTATTTGGCATTGAATATCATAAGAAAAGCCCAAGCGCCTTGATCATCGGGCGTACGGATTTCAGAGTCTTCGACTGAGGTAAAGGAAACACAGCGAGACGGTTTTCGAGCTAATGTTGACTTATCGGAGTAGAAATCCGCTAGCTCATCGGTTACTACATTGGTTAAAATCTCTAATTAATAGGCTCTGTTAAATTTCTATGTTGATAACTGCTCGACACGAATGAGCTAAAAACAACAAAGTCCTCTAACAAAGCCATTTAATCAATCATTTTATACTTTCTCGCCCTTTTTAAAAAATCACAGACTCCTCTAAAGTGGAGTCTGTGATAAGTTAACACTGCTTGAAATTGAGGCTTATTTGGATAAACGCTTTTCCAATTCAGCTTTTTGTTCTTCGTATCCTGGTTTGCCAAGCAACGCGAACATATTTTTCTTGTATGCTTCAACTCCAGGCTGGTTGAATGGATTTACACCCAGTAAATGACCGCTGATACCGCAAGCTTTTTCGAAGAAATAGACCATTTCGCCGAACGTAAATTCATCCAGCTTGTCTAATTCTACGACTAAGTTAGGTACACCGCCATCGACATGCGCAAGAAGTGTTCCTTGGAACGCTTTTTTGTTGATTTCATCCAATGTTTTGCCTGCTAGGAAGTTTAAGCCATCAAGGTTATCTTTATCTTCTTCAACTGTTACTTGAACATTTGGAGTTTTTACTTGAAGAACGGTTTCAAGCAGATTTCTGCTGCCTTCTTGAACAAATTGTCCCATTGAATGCAAGTCAGTTGTGAAATCTACAGATGCAGGGAATAAACCTCTTTGGTCTTTACCTTCACTTTCGCCAAATAATTGTTTCCACCATTCAGACACATAGTGAAGATGAGGCTCGTAGTTAACAAGCAATTCGATTGCTTTGCCTTTACGGTGTAGTGCATTACGGACAACTGCGTACTGATAGCTTTCGTTAGTAGCTAAATCAGGGTTATTGTATTTATCTGCTGCTGCTGCTGCACCTTCCATCATTTTATCGATGTCAAGACCTGCAACTGCAATTGGAAGCAATCCTACTGCAGTTAACACAGAGTATCTTCCGCCTACATCATCAGGAATAACGAATGTTTCGTAGCCTTCTTCATCAGCAAGCTGCTTTAAAGCACCTTGTGCTTTGTCAGTAGTAGCAAAGATACGTTTTTTCGCTTCTTCCTTGCCATATTTTTTCTCCATAAAGTCACGGAACATACGGAATGCAATAGCAGGCTCTGTAGTTGTACCGGATTTAGAGATAACATTCACAGAAACATCTTTTCCTTCAAGCACTTCAAACAAGTGAGTGATATAGCTTGAGCTGATATTTTGTCCCGCAAAATATACTTGCGTTTTATTCACTTGATTGTAGAAAGTGTGTGAAAGAGATTCGATTGCCGCTCTTGCACCAAGGTATGAACCGCCGATTCCGATAACAATTAATGCATCAGAGTTAGAACGGATGCGTTCAGCCGCTTCCTTAATTCTTTTGAATTCAGCTTTATCGTAGTTGCTAGGAAGGTCTACCCATCCAAGATAATCGGAGCCTGCTCCTTTTTTCTCGTGAAGCATATTGTGTGCAACTTTTACGAATTCAGCTGCATTATCGATTTCATGCTGTTCCATGAATGGAAGAGCATTTTCATAATTAAAAGAAATAGTCATAATTATTTCTCCTTTGTTTCGTTTTATGTTTGTTATCCTACTAAATGGACTATATTATTCATCGAAAAGAAAGGGAGCGTTAGTGAAGCTTTACAAAAACCATCATTTTAGATCGCTCTCCAAAGATCCTAACGCCCCTTATTTAATTAAGCTATCTTATTATTTATTCGTTACTTTTGACCAGTCAGCAGCAAATTTTTCAAGACCTTGGTCTGTAAGTGGGTGTTTAGAAAGTTGTTCGATTACACTATATGGAATAGTAGCAATGTCAGCACCAGCCAAAGCAACACGAGTTACATGGTCTGGGTGGCGAACAGAAGCAGCAATAATTTGAGTATCCAAATTGTGAATTGCAAACAATTCAGCGATTTTTTCTACTAATAGAACTCCATCTTCAGAAATGTCATCCAAGCGGCCTAAGAAAGGTGAAACATATGTTGCACCTGCACGAGCAGCAAGAAGAGCTTGGTTCACAGTGAAAATAAGAGTTACGTTCGTTTTAACACCTTTTTTAGTAAGGTAACGGCAAGCTTCCAAACCAGCTAAAGTCATAGGGAGCTTGATAGTAATTCTTTTGTCTCCGCCATTGATTTTAATTAATTCATTTGCTTGTTCAATCATTTCTTCAGCAGAAGTTACATCTGGTGTTACTTCAGCAGAAACAGATTCTACATCTTCTACAGCTTGGAGGATTTCTTCAATACGATCTTCAAATTTCACGCCTTCTTTAGCAACTAGAGAAGGGTTAGTGGTAATACCTGATAATACACCAAGTTTATAAGCTTTTTTGATTTGATCTAAGTTTGCAGTATCAATAAAAAATTTCATGATAAATTCCTCCATTTTTTATAAGATTTATTACTGTTTTGAAGGGGGATGCATTGATTGCATCACTCCCTTCAATAATTTTATATTATTTCTTTTCTACAGCATGTCCGCCAAATTCGTTACGTAAAGCAGCCACTACTTTACCTGTGAATGTGTCGTTTTCTAATGAACGGTAGCGCATTAGAAGTGACATTGCAATAACAGGTGTTGCAGTTTGAAGATCAAGTGCTTCTTCTACTGTCCATTTTCCTTCACCTGAAGAATGCATTACACCTTTAATTTCATCAAGCTTAGCATCTTTAGAGAATGCATTTTCAGTAAGTTCCATTAACCAAGAACGGATAACGGAGCCATTGTTCCAAACACGAGCTACTTTTTCGTAGTCGTAATCGAATTGACTTTTTTCTAGAACGTCAAAACCTTCGCCGATCGCTTGCATCATACCATATTCAATTCCGTTGTGGACCATTTTCAGGTAGTGTCCACTTCCTGCTTTACCGGCATAAAAATATCCGTTTTCCACAGAAGTATCTTTGAAGATTGGTTCTACGATTTCCCATGCTTCTTTGTCTCCGCCGATCATGTAGCAAGCGCCATTACGAGCTCCGGACATACCGCCAGAAGTTCCGCAATCCATGAAATGGATGTCGCTTTCTTTTAATTTATTGTAGCGGCGAAGAGATTCTTTGTAATGTGAGTTACCTGCTTCAATGACGATATCGCCTTTTGAAAGCAATGGAGTCACTTCTTCAAGAACAGAATCAACCACTTGGTGAGGTACCATGATCCAAAGTACTCTTGGAGATTCAAGACCTGCGACAAGATCTTTAAGAGTAGAAGTACCAGCTGCTCCGTACTCACTCATTTCCTTTACCGCATTTTCGTTCAAGTCAAACGCAACAACTTCATGTTTATTGTCGATTAGGTTTTTCCCAAGATTTAATCCCATTTTTCCTAATCCTACTAATCCTACTTTCATGTTTTCGGCCTCCCTGTGTGATAGTATTTCTTAATTTGATGTTATTTTTTCAAAAAGTTTTTAGTAATATCCACTACATTTGAAGCGGTGAACCCGAATTTTTCTAATACTTGGTTTCCAGGACCAGACGCACCAAATGTATCGATGGAAATCATTTTGCCTTCAAAGCCTACGAAACGTTCCCATCCAAGTGAAGTTCCCATTTCGATTGAAATGCGGTTTTTATTGGAAGAAGGAAGAACTTGTTCTTTGTACTCAGCAGATTGCTTGCTGAATAATTCCCAGCTTGGCATTGCTACTACACGTACTGAAACATTTTCTTTTTCCATTTCTGCTTTTGCATCAAGGGCAAGAGAAACCTCTGATCCAGTAGCGATGTAAATTACATCTGGCTGATCATTTGTTTCAGACAGGATATATGCACCTTTTTCAAGGTCTTCGATATTTCCTTTAGTTTCTGAAAGTACAGGAAGGTTTTGACGGCTAAGTACTAGCGCTACAGGACCTTCCGTTTGTTGTAATGCGTATGCCCATGCATTGGCTGTTTCGTTCGCATCAGCTGGACGGATAACCGTTAATCCAGGAATGGTGCGAAGTGCTGCAATATGCTCAACAGGTTCATGTGTTGGACCGTCTTCACCAACTGCAATAGAGTCATGTGTAAATACATATGTTACAGGCAGCTCAGAAATTGCAGCTAAACGAATGGATGGACGAAGGTAATCGTTGAATACAAAGAATGTACTTACGAAAGGTTTTACTCCGCCGTGGTATGCCATACCGTTTGCAGCTGCTCCCATTGCATGCTCACGAACGCCAAAATATACGTTGCGGCCTGCATATGATTCAACAGCAAACTTTTCTTCGCCTTTGATGTCTGTCATGGTTGAGTGGGAAAGGTCCGCACTTCCGCCGAAGATTGTTGGAATAGTTTTCAAGTAATGGTTGATTGCTTGACCGCTTGCTACACGTGTAGATACCGCTTTGCTTTCGTCAAATGTAAGAAGATCTTTTGCTTCAATTAATGCTTTGCCGCTGATGGCAGCTTCAAATTCAGCCGCTTTCTCAGGATAAGCTTCTTTATAAGAGCTCATTAATTGATTCCATTGGTCTTCTTTGCCTTGCCATTCTTTTCTAAGCTCATCAAAGTGTGCTTTTACTTCTTCAGGAACAAAGAAGTCTTCGAAGCCCCACTCATAAGCAAGCTTTGTTGCAGCAGCTTCCTCAAGACCTAGTGGAGCTCCGTGAGCAGCGTTTGTGCCGGCTACTTTCGGACTTCCGAAACCAATGATTGTTCTAACTTCGATCAATGTTGGCTGGTCAAGATTTTGTTTTGCTTCAGCAATTGCATTTGAAATAGCTTCAACATCATTGCCGTCTTCAACTTTTAGATATTGCCAGTTGAATGTTTCAGCACGAGCCTGGATGTTTTCAGAGAAAGAAAGTCCTAATTCACCATCAAGGGAAATTAAGTTTGAATCATAAAGAACAACCAATTTACCAAGCTTCATATGTCCAGCCATAGACATTGCTTCGTAAGAAACACCTTCACTTAAATCACCGTCACCGACTAATGCATAAGTGAAGTGATCCACTAATTTGTGGTTGTCTTCATTGAATTTAGCAGCCAGATGAGCTTCAGCCATAGCCATACCTACAGCATTCGCAATCCCTTGTCCAAGAGGACCAGTTGTTGCTTCTACACCATCAGTCCAGCCAAATTCAGGATGGCCAGGTGTTTTGCTTCCTAACTTACGGAAGTTTTTAAGGTCATCGATGCTTACATCGTAACCTGCCACATGCAGAAGGCTGTATAAAAGACTGGAACCATGTCCTGCTGAAAGGACGAAACGGTCACGGTCAAACCATTTTGAATGCGCAGGGTTGTGTTTTAAATGCTTTGCCCACAAAGCGTAAGCCATTGGAGCAGCACCCATAGGAAGTCCTGGATGTCCGGAATTCGCAGCGTTAACGGCATCAATTGAAAGTGTTCTTAATGTGTTAACAGATAAATTATCAATATTTTTACTCATTGACTTCGTTCCCCCAATTTGAATGTAGCTTTTCGTTTTACAGCTTACTTCAGGTTTTATTCGAGCTTACTAAATATGTGAGCCAGACTTAAGAGGAAGCTCGCAGCTCCCTCTTAAGCAGCTCATATTCCCTTAAAAGGGATTACCACCATTTAAAACCATTTTCGGCAAGAAGCTTATCAGATGCTTCCGGCCCCATGGATCCAGCCTTGTAATGGTGAAGTGGAGCTGTGTCCGCTTCAAAGGCATCCAAAATCGGCTGAACCCACTTCCACGCAAGTTCTACTTCATTCCAGTGAGCAAAGAAAGTAGGATCGCCAAGCAATGCATCATGGATAAGCAATTCATAGGCTTCCGGTACATTTTCTTCATTGGAATAGAACATAACGTTGATTGGCTCAACTTTGCCTTCGTTCAGCAGGTTTTTACTGTTTAATTGTAAAGAAACACCTGCATTTGGATTAATTTCAATCGTTAAAAGGTTAGGAAGGGCATTACCAGCCTCATCTTTATAAACACCTCTTAATGGATCTTTGAACTCAATGACAATCCGAGTAGATTTCTCAGTCATTCTTTTTCCTGTACGAAGGTAGAACGGTACACCTTCCCACATTTCATTGTCTACCCATAATCTTGCTGCAATGAACGTATCATTTTTAGAAGTTCGTTCAATTCCAGGTTCATCGATATAACCGATGACTTTTTCACCCTTAATTTCACCGCTTGAATATTGTCCGCGGATGACATCAGTATTAATGTTTTCCGGATTAAGCGGGCGCAAGGCCTCCATTACTTTCTTCTTCTCTTCCCGGATTCCATTAGCTGAAACTTTTTCAGGGATGTGCATCGCTGTAAGCATCATCATTTGTAGCATGTGGTTTTGAATCATATCACGGATAGCACCGCTATTATCGTAATATCCGGCTCTTTCTTCAACACCCACAATTTCACTAGCTGTAATTTGAACATTTGCGATATGACGCTTGTTCCACAACGCTTGTAAAATAGGATTAGCAAATTCAATTGCTTCAAGGTTTTGAACCATCGGCTTGCCCAAATAGTGGTCAATACGATAAATTTCCTCTTCCTCAAATGATTTGCTTAATTTTGCATTTAACTCACGTGCCGACGGCAAATCATGTCCAAAAGGCTTTTCGATAATTAATCGTTTCCACCCTTTTGTTGAACCAAGTCCGCTCTGTTGAATATTAGAGGCAATCACATCAAAAAATTGAGGAGCCACTGATAAATAAAAGAGACGGTTTTCAGGAAGATTTAATTCCTTTTCACGGCTTGTCACGAGATCAAGCAGCTGGGCATACTCATCTTTTTGAGTTACATCCACTGCCATATATCGGATAAAGGAAAGGAATTCTTTCATCCTGGAATCATTGTCTTCACGTCTGGAAAATGTTTTTAGTGATTGTTCTACATATTCACTGAACTCTTCTTGCTCCATTGGGCTTCTTCCTGATCCCACAATGGAAAAATTCGGTGCCAGCTTCTCATCTAAAAACAGATTATATAGAGCCGGGAAAATTTTTCGTTTTGCTAAATCACCCGTTGCCCCAAATAAAACAAAGGTCATCGAATCCATTAACCTGTAACCTCCTGTTATATTGTGCAATAAAAAGTTCGCCAACCAGACTGGTTCGCTTTTTTATTGTTTCCAACTATCAAGGAATCAACGTGAAGCCAAATAGTGGATTTCATATGTAAATCTCTGCGAGCAATCACGACTACTTTAAGGCATTCCGATGCTTCCAAGTAACTTTTCGTAACCATGTTACATCTACGATTTCATATCGTCAACTGATTTTACTTATTTTTTTTCTTTTTTTAACTTTATTTTTATGAAAACCCTTTACTAATTTGCATTCCTATATACAAATTTGGTATTATAGTCAGTATCGTTAAAAAATCATTATAAAAAAATAGTTTACATTTAATAACCAATTGCATTATTCATCCTTGCAGCTGGTCGTTTTCCTATGGAATAACATCCCTTTTTTGGGGCAAAATAAAGATTATTAACGTAAGGAGAGCATTGCCAAATGAACCTTTTTGACGCAAAGATCATTACTACCCAATTTGGTGTTGAAATATATGTAGATGAAATCAAACATATCCAAGTAACCGATGTCCATCTTTCTTCTCCAGATCAACCCTACCATGAATGCCTCGTTGGTGTTGAATATACCCTTTTAAGAGATAAAGAATTCTACGGAAACAGAATGAACTACTTTTGGATAAGAATGACTGAGGATTTCAGCTCCCTTACTTTAGTAGAGCCGGAAACACAAAGCTTATTTGCTGTTAAAAATGATGAAGAGCGCCAGGCTACAAAAATGTTGATAGAGGATTGGCTTATTAAAACAGATGCCTTTAAGGATTCCATCAACCAGCTTATGAATGACTATAAGAACCAAAAAGACTCTGTTGTTTTAACCCAATTCTTGGAGCATCTGCTTCATTTACATTCAAATGATATTCAAACAGCTCCTGTCCAAAAATTAGAAGAGCTTGCATAAATAACTTTTTGAAGGGATTCTCACCAGTAGAGAATGCCTTTTTCTTATTGGTTCGCACGATGCAAGATTTCTGCTTAAAAAAGGTTTATTAGAAAAGGTTTAATGGAGATCACGTGCTGGTAAGATTATCAAAGCCTTCGATTAAGCAAAAGGAAAACGGGGATAATGGATAGGTAGAAGGAGCTGGTTGTATGATTTCTAACCTATACTATCTATTTCTTCGCTGGCCCGTTTTCATTAGAATGCTCATTTTGGCTTTAGCGGTTATCTGCAGTTTCGGATTTATCATACATTTGATCGAGCCTCATCGATTCCCCACTGTATTCATTGGAATTTACTGGTCGGTTATTACTGCTGCAACCGTAGGCTACGGTGATTTATACCCCATTACAAACGCTGGAAAGCTAGTCAGTATTTTTCTTGTTTTAACAGGTGTAGGAGTTTTATCCTCCTATTTTGTATCCTTATCTGCGGCAGCCGTTTCAAGCCAGAATGCTTATATGGAGGGAAAAGAAATGTTTAAGGGGAGAAATCATTGTATTATTGTCGGTTGGAATGAACGTGCCAGTACCGTCATCGAGCATCTAATAAAGAACGATGCCAGCAAGCCTATTGTGCTAATCGATCATTCCCTTGATCAAAATCCTTATCCCAAACGGGAAGTGATTTTTATAAAAGGAAAACCCCATAATGATGAAACCCTTAAAAGAGCCTCCCTTCTGAGTGCGGAATGTGTGCTTATTACAGCAGATCAAAATTCTGATGAGCTGCATGCTGATATGAATTCCATCATGATTCTCCTAACGGTTAAGGGAATTCACCCACAGGTATTTTGTGCTGTAGAAATATTAAAAGAGGAAAATGTTTCAAATGCACGCCGTGCAGGAGCGGACGAGGTTATCCAAACCAATATGCAAACCAGTTCCATTATGTTTAACAGCCTGGTGTCACACGGGATATCTGATTCTATCCTTTCCATACTTACCCATTCAAATGGTAATCACCTGCAATATACTCAGGCTACAGAGCTGTGGATCGGAAAAACATTTAAAGAAGTTGGGCTTGCTTTACAGGAGGAACGAAAATTGCTTATCGGCTTACGACGAGCAGAAGAAACCATCATTAATCCATCCCCGCTTTCCCCTTTTTTACCCGGGGATGAATTACTAATTATATCCGGTGATTCAATCCTGTAAAAGAATAGTCTCTAATTCAGAAACAAGTTCCCTGCCGAGGTCAGCGTATTTTTCATGTATCTTCCATCTTTATCTTGCGGTTTTAGCAAATTGATTAATGGAACCGGATAAATTCCCGGTATAAGCGTGATCATCCAAGTGGTTTTGATATACATGAGAGAGGATGAAGGGAGTGCCAAGCCTAACAGCGGTTCCTTCATAATCCAAGGCTTGTCCTTCCAATGGAGTAAAAGGGACCCTTAAAAACTGGTACCCATCATCGTTTGCCATTTTATAATCTAAAAACTCCTGTCCATAATCCCAATTTCCGCCAATAATATAGCCTTTTGGCTTTAAAAGCTTTTCCAGCTTAAATAACGATAAGCTCGCCTTCAAGTTTTGATTGATACATACAGCATCTCTTTTCCTTTTTAGGTTTCCAATACATGAGTCCGTATACTCCTACCACATACGAGAAGATTATGCAAAACCGGCCAGTTTCGGACATGCATAATTTTAAAGGAATGAAACACTCTAGTAATGAACCACCAAAAAAGGAGGAAATGATATGAGTATAATCCAGCGTATTGCACTGGTTTTCACTATTATTGGAGCTATTAACTGGGGGTTAATCGGATTTTTTCAATTCGATTTAGTAGCTGCCATTTTCGGTACCGGTTCAGCACTTTCACGCATCATCTATGGAATTGTTGGAATTGCCGGATTGATTAACCTCGGTTTATTATTTAAGCCAAGTGAAGAAGTAGAACGCTCAACAGAAGCAAAACCAACAAGATAGAAAAGCGGAAATCCCCCGCTTACCGGCGACCAGCATAAGACTGGCCATCCTGAAGGTTTGCTTTTTAACCTCTGGGATGGCTTGGCTTATGACCTCGAGCCGGTGGCGATTGGAGCTGGACACTAGAAAAGCGGAAGATGCCGTTCAGCGACGTACAGACTGCAAGGCTTCGACTGAGATAAAGGAAACACGAAAAGTGACAGCTTTTCGATGTTGACTTATCGCAGGGAGAAGACCGGAAGTCTGCTAGCCGCTGGTAAGGAAGGATTGATTTTTATCCTTCCATCTGGAGCTGGATCAAGAAAAGCGGAAATCGCCCGCTTACCGGCGACCAGCATAAGACGGGCCATCCTGGAGGTTTGCTTTTTAACCTCTGGGATGGCTTGGCTTATGACCTCGAGCCGGTGGCGATTGGAGCTGGATCAAGAAAAGCGGAGATCGCCCGCTTACCGGCGACCAGCATAAGACGGGCCATTCCGGAGGTTTGCTTTTTAACCTCTGGGATGGCCTGGCTTATGACCTCTAACTGTGAGTAAGGAAGGATTGTTTCTTATCCATCCACCTCGTGATGAATCAAAAAAAGCGGAGCATTCTTCTTGCACCAGCTGCCGGTATAACAAGAAAAAACACTATAGTTTATGATTGAAAAACGATTACAGGACCATTCCAGCTTTCATTCTGTAGTATTTCTTTTTTGTATGTGTCTGTATATTCACTAATTATTTTTTTCCAAAACTCATGTGCAGACTTATTGGTAATGGTTTGTTTCACTTCCCATACTCCTTTAAATTCTTTGAATATAGAAAAAGCAACGTGCTTCCCTATCCCTCTATGTCTAAACTTCCGCATGATAAAGAAGTCACTTATTACATTTGTTTTCTCAGCACTGCTTATTTTAGTAAATTCTTTTGGTACATTCAGAATAACCAATGCAAAACCGGCTATTTCCCCATTCACTTTAATCATAAAAGGCCGGCGATATTCCTCTGTCCACTGGTGGTCTAAGTATTTATACAAATATAGACCGTGGTGACTTAAAACGTTATCATCAAACTCACTGCTATCATAACGATATAACTGAAGTAAATTCCCGAGAATGGATTTATCTTCATACGGAATAAGCGATAATGAAATATCCATTTAAATCCCTCCCTTTTGTACAATCTTTCGCAAGTTCTCAATATGATTCGGGTTCTCTGCCCAGCGCTCTAATAGATAAATTTGTCTTTCCATAAGATCTTTAAAAGGTTCTGGAATCATTTCTACCTTTTTAAACCTATCTTCAAAAATAAGAGTTCCTTTCATTTTTCTATATCCTCCAAAGCCTAAATCGTCATTCAATAACCAGACAACCTTTTTAATATGTGCAAATAAAATGGCCCCCGTACACATCGGACAAGGTTCTAATGAACTATAAATAGTTAATTTTTCTCCTCTTACTTTAGCATGTAATATTTTATCTTCCGCATTTCTTATAGCATCTATTTCAGCGTGAGCAGTTAAGTCTTTGTTAGGGTACACTTGGTTTCTGCCTCTTGAAATTATGTTGTTGCCTTCATCTACAATAACAGCTCCAACTGGGTATGTATTGGATTCAAGTGCTATTTCTGCTTCTTTTAAAGCCATTTCTAAAAAGTACCTATCTAAATCATATTTCATACTGTTCTCCTTTGGAATTAAGTAAAAATAATAACTTAATCTAATTTTTTTGATAAATATCCTGTTTTTCCTCCGGTACAGATCATTCACTCTTGTGGTATTTATAAGTAAAGCAACTTTTCGGTCTGGTATACCAAAAATTCGCGTTTTTTATTAGAAATCCCTTCATAACAACAAAAAAAGCACACCCAAATCATTGCAAGTGATATAGATGCACCTTTATTAAATAGGCTTTGTTAAACGACACTGTTGTTTTTTAGCTCATTCGTGTGAAACTACCGTTTCACACGCCTTTCAGCACAGCTGAAAGGTTACAGAAAAGAAAGGAACCAAAAGCAAACAAGTTTGCTTTTGGTTCCTTTCTTTTCTGTAAAATGAGCTAAAAAACGAGCAGTTATCAACATTTTAACACAGCCATTAAATAAAACGATCCTTGAGCAATTTATGATAGTAAGTATGGCGAGACCATTAAGCTGCAGTGTTTCCCTTTTTCTAAAATATGCCGAAAAAACAATAATAACCAAAAAAGAGAACCCTTAGTCGGTTCTCTTATGAATCATTAACTTCCTTTGAAGTTGGGACAAATCGGATGAGAAATTGTCTAGAAAACATTATGTCTAAATTCGCTAATCTTACTTATTGCCGAAGTTTCCAGAAAATTGACTCACAACTGCTTGTACTTCCTCTAATTTTTCTGGTTTTAATAGACTGATCATTTTAGGAATAAATTCTTGAATATCCTCTTGTGAAAAAGTGCCTTCATCTTGTTTCTTAAAGTTTTCTAGTAGTATTTCCCTCGCTTCATCTTCCTTCCCCTCTTGAACTCTTTGCAATATAAAACTTAAAAACATTTCTTGGCCTTGTTTATTCATACCCTGCTGCCTCCATGAGATATCAAATTATAACACTATTTGGTGTTATTTAATATTGTAACAACAAATAATTTCGTGTATTTTGTTCGTTTCTTTACTGTAAAATGAGCTAAAAAGCAGTTATCAACATTGAATTTTGACACTGCCTAATAAAAAAGAAAAACCAAGGACCGAATAAGATCCTTGATTTTTATATAATTCTTAACCATATGATCTAACAATGGATTGAGTATTGCTTAGAGGATCATTCCCTGACCATTTTTTATACCAATTACGGTGTATATTAGTTTGGCAATTTTATTCAATCCTTAAAAGATGCTCCGGCTGTCTTTTTAAACCCAGCCGCGGAATTTAGACGCCTCTGCCGCATTCCGGAGGCCGACCATATAGGCCGCTAATCGCATATTAATACGGCGGCTTTGAGACGTTTCGTAGACTTTATTAAAGGATTCTACAAGCTTTTTAGTAAGCTTTTCATTCACTTCTTCTTCCGTCCAATAATAGCCTTGATTATTTTGAACCCATTCAAAATACGACACCGTAACTCCTCCGGCACTTGCAAGCACATCAGGTACCAGGAGAATGCCCCGTTCAGTAAGAATTTTTGTGGCCTCTGCCGTTGTCGGTCCGTTGGCAGCCTCCACTATAATAGAAGCCTTGATGTTATGTGCGTTTTCTACCGTAATCTGGTTGGAAATTGCCGCTGGCACCAGGATGTCACAATCCAGTTCCAGAAGCTCTTTATTGGTAATCGTATTTTCAAAAAGAGTCGTTACAGTGCCAAAGCTGTCACGGCGGTCAAGAAGATAATCGATGTCCAGCCCATTTGGATCGTATAAGGCTCCATATGCATCCGAAATGCCAACCACTTTCGCGCCCTCGTCATTCATAAACTTCGCCAGGAAGCTTCCGGCATTGCCGAATCCTTGGATAACCACTCTGGCTCCTTGGAGGGAAAAGCCTTTTTTCTTCGCCGCTTCCTCAATACAAATCGTTACACCCTGAGCGGTCGCCTTTTCACGTCCTTCCGATCCTCCCAAAACAAGAGGCTTTCCAGTGATAAAGCCCGGAGAATCATTTTCGCGCAAACGGCTGTACTCATCCATCATCCATGCCATAATCTGAGAATTTGTATAAACATCAGGAGCAGGAATATCTTTTGTCGGTCCAACGATTTGGCTTATAGCACGGACAAATCCTCTGCTTAGGCGTTCAATTTCCCCCATCGACATGGTTCTAGGATCGCAAATGATCCCTCCCTTTCCGCCTCCATAAGGCAGTCCGACAATGCCGCATTTTAAGGTCATCCACATTGAAAGTGCCTTTACTTCATCTTCATTTACTTCAGGGTGAAAACGTACTCCGCCTTTTGTCGGCCCTACTGCATCATTATGCTGGGCGCGATAACCGGTAAAAACTTTGATCGTTCCATCATCCATGCGTACTGGAATTCGAACCGTCAATACTCTTAAAGGTTCCTTTAGCAGCTCATACATTTCATCATTAAAGCCAAGCTTGGATAACGCTTCTTTAATAATTTCTTGTGTAGAGGTAAATAAATTAAGATTTTCAGTCATTGACTTTTCGCCTCTTTGTTTTTTTATCGTTGATGATTGTATTGTAGCGTTAAGAAAGAATCTTGGTAATCCGTTCGATTGCCCAATCTAAATCTTCCTTGGAAATGACTAAAGGAGGAGCAAAACGAATGACATTCTCATGCGTTTCTTTACATAACAGTCCTTCTTCTTTAAGGTCCTCGCAATATTTACGCGCAGGTTCATCTAAAACGACTCCGATAAATAATCCTTTTCCGCGAACCTCTTTAATCATAGGATTCTTGATGTCTTTCAGTTTATCCATAAAGTACTCGCCTAATTCCTGTGAACGCTCAGCAAGCTTTTCATCTAAAAGGACATCAAGAGCTGCGATGGAAACGGCACATGCCATTGGATTTCCTCCGAATGTAGAACCATGGGATCCTGGATTGAATACCCCGAGAATATTCTCATTCGCTACTACGCAGGAAATTGGAAATACACCTCCGCCCAATGCTTTACCAAGTATATACATATCAGGGTCAACATTTTCCCACTCACAAGCAAACATTTTACCTGAACGGGCAAGGCCTGCCTGAATTTCGTCCGCAATGAATAGAACATTATTTTCTTTACATAATTCTGCTGCAGCCTTCAAAAATCCTTCTGGCGGAATTACAATGCCTGCTTCTCCCTGGATCGGCTCAATTAAAAAGGCCGCAGTATTTGGTGTGATGGCTGCTTTAAGGGCGTCTATATCTCCATACGGGATTAAGGAAAGACCTGGAAGCAGCGGTCCAAATCCTCTTTTATACTCTTCATCAGAGGATAACGATACAGCTCCCATTGTCCTGCCATGGAAGTTTCCTTCACAGCCAATGATTTCAGCACGGTTCTCCGCCACACCCTTCACATCATAAGCCCATCTTCTGGCCGCTTTTATTGCTGTTTCCACTGCCTCTGCACCTGTATTCATAGGAAGAGCCATATTTTTATTTGTTAGCTTGCAAATCTTTTCGTACCATGGACCAAGCTGGTCATTGTGAAAAGCACGGGAGGTTAAGGTTACACGGTCCGCCTGTTTTTTTAATGCATCGATAATTTTAGGATGACGGTGCCCCTGGTTAACAGCTGAATAAGCACTAAGCATATCCATATACCTGTTTCCTTCCGGATCCTTCACCCATACCCCTTCAGCTTCTGACACTACGACTGGCAGCGGATGATAATTGTGAGCACCGTACTTTTCTGTTTGCTCAATCAGATCCCTCGAATTTGTAATCGCTTCCATTATTTTTTCCTCCGTTCTTATACAAAGAAGGGGCCGCTTTCATGTCAGCCATGACAAGTCAGTCCCTGCTTCTTTGTTTTGATCTTTATTTAGAGAATTATAGGTTTATAGAATTTTTGCCATTCGCATTCTGCGACATGGTTTACAGCATTTCGGAAGTTGTTTTTCCTTGCATATGAAGGGCTAAGTAGTCTGGACCCCCAGCTTTTGAATCTGTTCCTGACATGTTGAAACCACCAAACGGCTGGTATCCAACAATTGCGCCAGTACATCCGCGGTTGAAGTAGAGATTCCCCACATGGAAATCTTCACGAGCTTTTTCCATATTTTCACGATTGGATGTAATAACAGCACCTGTCAAGCCGTAATCAGTGTTGTTGGCAATTTCAATCGCATGGTCGAAATCTTTTGCTTTTGCGAAAGCAACCACTGGGCCAAAGATTTCTTCCTTCATTAAGCGGGAATTAGGATCCAGGTCAGCAAAAATGGTCGGTTTAACGAAGTAGCCTTTAGAATCGTCGCCTTCACCGCCAACTACTAATCTTCCTTCTTCCTTCCCGATTTCCACATAGCTCATGATCTTGTCAAAAGCACCTTGGTCAACAACAGGACCCATAAAGTTATCGCGGTTAGTCGGATCGCCAATTGTCAATTCTCTTGTTAATTCAGCTGCACGGTTAAGGACTTGATCATAAACATCTTCCACGATGACAGCACGTGAACATGCTGAACATTTTTGTCCAGAGAAACCAAATGAAGAAGCCACGATAGACTGAGCAGCCAATTCAAGATCAGCCTCTTTATCTACTACAATAGTATCTTTACCGCCCATTTCTGCAATGACACGTTTTAACCAGATTTGGCCTTCGTTTACCTTTGAAGCACGTTCGTTAATACGGATACCTACATCACGTGATCCAGTAAAGCTGATAAAGCGTGTTTTAGGGTGATCTACTAAGTAATCCCCTACTTCCGCACCGCTTCCTGGAACAAAGCTCAAGACACCCTTTGGAAGGCCGGCTTCTTCCAGTACTTCAACAAATTTAGCTGCAACGATAGGTGTAGTAGATGCTGGTTTTAAAAGAACAGTGTTTCCTGTAACAAGTGCAGCAACGGTTGTTCCTGCCATGATGGCAAAAGCAAAGTTCCAAGGTGAGATAACAATACCCACACCTAGAGGAATGTAACCAAAGCGGTTAAATTCACCCGGACGGCTTTCAACAGGAATGCCTTCCTTCAATTTCAGCATTTGACGGCCGTAGTATTCCATAAAATCAATGCCTTCAGCAGTGTCTGCATCCGCTTCATTCCATGGCTTTCCGGCTTCCTTAACAAGGAGAGCAGAAAATTCGTGCTTGCGGCGTCTCACGATCGCTGCAGCCTTGAAAAGGATATCAGCACGGACTTCCGGCTTCACTTTTTTCCAGGTTTGGAATGTTTCATATGCTGTTGTCATAGCTTTTTCTGCTAATTCTTTATTTGCTTTGGACACGCGTCCAATAACTTCTTCTTTATTTGCCGGGTTGTAAGAAACGATTTTATCGTCTGTAGTGACACGTTCTCCGCCAATCACTAAAGGATAATCCTGGCCTAAATAGCTCTCAACTATTTTTAAGCCTTCTTGAAAGGCCTTTTGGTTTTCTTCAGTTTTAAAATTAGTAAACGGTTCATGTTTATACGGAATCATATGTGTGCCCTCCCATTACTTTGCCATTTGCATCATGCGCTTTGCTGTGCAATGGCCGTTTAATCGTTTGTAAGCAGCCTTTTATTAAATAATTATTCCCTTTCTATAGCAGACTTCCAATTCAAGCAGACAGCCATTTGTGTGAAAAGCAAAAATTATTTGCATTCAGAAAACCCTTACATATATAATAATGCAAAATAATCTTGCATTTTTCAAGTATTTTTAGTCGATTATTAAATTTTATTTTATTCACTTAATTTCCTTGCCAGAAAGCTTTGGACTTCATCTCCTGCAGTTGATTGAAGTTTAACTCGGAGACCCTATTAGGAGATTTTATAATCAGCAGAACCGTCCCATATAAAAAAAATTTTAGTGATTAACGTTGATTGCAGCGGAAAGCGCGAGACTCCTGAGGAATCAACTTGTCAGGGAAGACACCGCAGGAGCCTGCGACGAGGAGGCTCCCGGCCCGCCCCGCGGAAAGGAGTACCTGCAGCGCAAATCAACCAGCAGGATGATACACAACCAATTACTCAGTTAAAGCCTGAATGAGAACTCAATCCAAAGTTGATTGAAGCGAAAGGTACGAGACTCCTGCGGGAAATGCTGGCATAGGGAGACACCGCAGGAGCTTGCGACGAGGAGGCTCCCGGCCCGCCCCGCGGAAAGCGAGTACCTGCAGCGCAAATCAACCAGCAGGATGTTTAGTGCACAACCAATTACTAAGTTAGAGCCTGAAATTAGATTTGAAGGAGAATGAACATGCAAAAGGGAATCCCGCTTTCTTTTTATCAAACCATTATGGATTCCACAGATGTCGGAATTCACGCCATCGATCACAACGGAAAAACCATTTTATATAACAAACAAATGATGCATATAGAAGGAATGGAAATCGAAGATGTGCTGGATAAAAACATCCTTGAAGTGTTCCAATTTAACCAGGGAGAAAACAGTACATTATTAAAAGTGCTGAAAACAGGCACCCCTATCTACAACAGCAAACAAAAATATTTTAATAATAAGGGGCAGGAAATCAATACTGTCAGTCATACATTGCCTGTAAAGGAAGGGCACAACGTTATCGGGGCAATCGAATTGGTTAAGGACGTCACAAAGTATGAAAAAATGGCCCTGGATTATCATAAATCAGCTATCGTTGGACCAGAATTTGAGTTACTTTTTTATGAAGGGATATTCCCTGCCGACATCCTTGAAGCTGCCAAACAAGCGGCCTTTAGCCAGTATTCCGTCCTAATTACGGGAGAAGAGGGCACTGGCATTGATACAATAGCTGAATTCATTTTATTGGAAAGTGATAAATCCGAACGGGGTTCCTTCAGGCAGAGCTGTGCTTCCCTTCCTGAAATATATTTGGAGGAGGTTTTATTCGCTGCTGATGGGAAAGGCTTATTAACAGAGGCAGCAGGCTGCAGCCTCTTGCTTGAAGAGATTCAGGAGCTTTCAATTCCATTGCAGCAAAAGCTGCTCACCTATCTTGAAAATCCTGCTGTTTCAGACCATGAAGGAATACCTGCAAGACCAAGAATTATAGCCACGATGAGCCAGGATCCCTTTGATGCCATAGCGGAACAGAAGCTTTTAAAGGAGCTTTATTACCGCATCAGTGAAACAGCACTAAGGGTTCCTCCTTTAAGGGAAAGAAAAACAGGTATTGCAGGTGTCTGTTCCTATTTTATAAAGAAATTCAATCAATTCTTCAACATGGATGTGCTGGGTGTATCAGAAGAAGTCAAGGGCATCTTCCATTCATATGCATGGCCAGGAAACATAAAAGAAGCAGAGCAGATCATTCAGGACTCCATGCTGGTCATGGACCGGGAGGAAAAAATTGAACAGCACCATCTTCCTATGCATTTCAGGCAAAAGGTGCACCAGGAAACAGACTTTTTAATCCAAAAGAACCGTGAGATTATGCCGCTTGAGGAGTACTTGCAGGAAACGGAAAAATACTATATTCAAAAAGCCCTTCAGTATCACAAATTCAATATAACGCAGGCTGCAAAAGCCCTTCACATGAGCAGGCAAAATCTGCAATACAGAATAAGAAAGTTTGGCTTAAAGGCTTAATGAAATGCGGAGGGCGCTGGCCCATCGGCGACCAGCCAAAGCCCAGATGACACGGAAGATCGCTCTTCCACCTCTTGGGCATCTGGGCATTTGCCCTCGAGCCGATAGCGCCCGAAGCTGGACAAGGAAATGCGGAGGGCGCTGGCCCATCGGCGACCAGCCAAAGCCCAGATGACACGGAAGATCGCTCTTCCACCTCTTGGGCATCTGGGCATTTGCCCTCGAGCCGATAGCGCCCGAAGCTGGACAAGGAAATGCGGAGGGCGCTGGCCCATCGGCGACCAGCCAAAGCCCAGATGACACGGAAGATCGCTCTTCCACCTCTTGGGCATCTGGGCATTTGCCCTCGAGCCGATAGCGCCCGAAGCTGGACAAGGAAATGCGGAGGGCGCTGGCCCATCGGCGACCAGCCAAAGCCCAGATGACACGGAAGATCGCTCTTCCACCTCTTGGGCATCTGGGCATTTGCCCTCGAGCCGATAGCGCCCGAAGCTGGACAAGGAAATGCGGAGGGCGCTGGCCCATCGGCGACCAGCCAAAGCCCAGATGACACGGAAGATCGCTCTTCCACCTCTTGGGCATCTGGGCATTTGCCCTCGAGCCGATAGCGCCCGAAGCTGGACAAGGAAATGCGGAGGGCGCTGGCCCATCGGCGACCAGCCAAAGCCCAGATGACACGGAAGATCGCTCTTCCACCTCTTGGGCATCTGGGCATTTGCCCTCGAGCCGATAGCGCCCGAAGCTGGACAAGGAAATGCGGAGGGCGCTGGCCCATCGGCGACCAGCCAAAGCCCAGATGACACGGAAGATCGCTCTTCCACCTCTTGGGCATCTGGGCATTTGCCCTCGAGCCGATAGCGCCCGAAGCTGGACAAGGAAATGCGGAGGGCGCTGGCCCATCGGCGACCAGCCAAAGCCCAGATGACACGGAAGATCGCTCTTCCACCTCTTGGGCATCTGGGCATTTGCCCTCGAGCCGATAGCGCCCGAAGCTGGACAAGGAAATGCGGAGGGCGCTGGCCCATCGGCGACCAGCCAAAGCCCAGATGACACGGAAGATCGCTCTTCCACCTCTTGGGCATCTGGGCATTTGCCCTCGAGCCGATAGCGCCCGAAGCTGGACAAGGAAATGCGGAGGGCGCTGGCCCATCGGCGACCAGCCAAAGCCCAGATGACACGGAAGATCGCTCTTCCACCTCTTGGGCATCTGGGCATTTGCCCTCGAGCCGATAGCGCCCGAAGCTGGACAAGGAAATGCGGAGGGCGCTGGCCCATCGGCGACCAGCCAAAGCCCAGATGACACGGAAGATCGCTCTTCCACCTCTTGGGCATCTGGGCATTTGCCCTCGAGCCGATAGCGCCCGAAGCTGGACAAGGAAATGCGGAGGGCGCTGGCCCATCGGCGACCAGCCAAAGCCCAGATGACACGGAAGATCGCTCTTCCACCTCTTGGGCATCTGGGCATTTGCCCTCGAGCCGATAGCGCCCGAAGCTGGACAAGGAAATGCGGAGGGCGCTGGCCCATCGGCGACCAGCCAAAGCCCAGATGACACGGAAGATCGCTCTTCCACCTCTTGGGCATCTGGGCATTTGCCCTCGAGCCGATAGCGCCCGAAGCTGGACAAGGAAATGCGGAGGGCGCTGGCCCATCGGCGACCAGCCAAAGCCCAGATGACACGGAAGATCGCTCTTCCACCTCTTGGGCATCTGGGCATTTGCCCTCGAGCCGATAGCGCCCGAAGCTGGACAAGGAAATGCGGAGGGCGCTGGCCCATCGGCGACCAGCCAAAGCCCAGATGACACGGAAGATCGCTCTTCCACCTCTTGGGCATCTGGGCATTTGCCCTCGAGCCGATAGCGCCCGAAGCTGGACAAGGAAATGCGGAGGGCGCTGGCCCATCGGCGACCAGCCAAAGCCCAGATGACACGGAAGATCGCTCTTCCACCTCTTGGGCATCTGGGCATTTGCCCTCGAGCCGATAGCGCCCGAAGCTGGACAAGGAAATGCGGAGGGCGCTGGCCCATCGGCGACCAGCCAAAGCCCAGATGACACGGAAGATCGCTCTTCCACCTCTTGGGCATCTGGGCATTTGCCCTCGAGCCGATAGCGCCCGAAGCTGGACAAGGAAATGCGGAGGGCGCTGGCCCATCGGCGACCAGCCAAAGCCCAGATGACACGGAAGATCGCTCTTCCACCTCTTGGGCATCTGGGCATTTGCCCTCGAGCCGATAGCGCCCGAAGCTGGACAAGGAAATGCGGAGGGCGCTGGCCCATCGGCGACCAGCCAAAGCCCAGATGACACGGAAGATCGCTCTTCCACCTCTTGGGCATCTGGGCATTTGCCCTCGAGCCGATAGCGCCCGAAGCTGGACAAGGAAATGCGGAGGGCGCTGGCCCATCGGCGACCAGCCAAAGCCCAGATGACACGGAAGATCGCTCTTCCACCTCTTGGGCATCTGGGCATTTGCCCTCGAGCCGATAGCGCCCGAAGCTGGACAAGGAAATGCGGAGGGCGCTGGCCCATCGGCGACCAGCCAAAGCCCAGATGACACGGAAGATCGCTCTTCCACCTCTTGGGCATCTGGGCATTTGCCCTCGAGCCGATAGCGCCCGAAGCTGGACAAGGAAATGCGGAGGGCGCTGGCCCATCGGCGACCAGCCAAAGCCCAGATGACACGGAAGATCGCTCTTCCACCTCTTGGGCATCTGGGCATTTGCCCTCGAGCCGATAGCGCCCGAAGCTGGACAAGGAAATGCGGAGGGCGCTGGCCCATCGGCGACCAGCCAAAGCCCAGATGACACGGAAGATCGCTCTTCCACCTCTTGGGCATCTGGGCATTTGCCCTCGAGCCGATAGCGCCCGAAGCTGGACAAGGAAATGCGGAGGGCGCTGGCCCATCGGCGACCAGCCAAAGCCCAGATGACACGGAAGATCGCTCTTCCACCTCTTGGGCATCTGGGCATTTGCCCTCGAGCCGATAGCGCCCGAAGCTGGACAAGGAAATGCGGAGGGCGCTGGCCCATCGGCGACCAGCCAAAGCCCAGATGACACGGAAGATCGCTCTTCCACCTCTTGGGCATCTGGGCATTTGCCCTCGAGCCGATAGCGCCCGAAGCTGGACAAGGAAATGCGGAGGGCGCTGGCCCATCGGCGACCAGCCAAAGCCCAGATGACACGGAAGATCGCTCTTCCACCTCTTGGGCATCTGGGCATTTGCCCTCGAGCCGATAGCGCCCGAAGCTGGACAAGGAAATGCGGAGGGCGCTGGCCCATCGGCGACCAGCCAAAGCCCAGATGACACGGAAGATCGCTCTTCCACCTCTTGGGCATCTGGGCATTTGCCCTCGAGCCGATAGCGCCCGAAGCTGGACAAGGAAATGCGGAGGGCGCTGGCCCATCGGCGACCAGCCAAAGCCCAGATGACACGGAAGATCGCTCTTCCACCTCTTGGGCATCTGGGCATTTGCCCTCGAGCCGATAGCGCCCGAAGCTGGACAAGGAAATGCGGAGGGCGCTGGCCCATCGGCGACCAGCCAAAGCCCAGATGACACGGAAGATCGCTCTTCCACCTCTTGGGCATCTGGGCATTTGCCCTCGAGCCGATAGCGCCCGAAGCTGGACAAGGAAATGCGGAGGGCGCTGGCCCATCGGCGACCAGCCAAAGCCCAGATGACACGGAAGATCGCTCTTCCACCTCTTGGGCATCTGGGCATTTGCCCTCGAGCCGATAGCGCCCGAAGCTGGACAAGGAAATGCGGAGGGCGCTGGCCCATCGGCGACCAGCCAAAGCCCAGATGACACGGAAGATCGCTCTTCCACCTCTTGGGCATCTGGGCATTTGCCCTCGAGCCGATAGCGCCCGAAGCTGGACAAGGAAATGCGGAGGGCGCTGGCCCATCGGCGACCAGCCAAAGCCCAGATGACACGGAAGATCGCTCTTCCACCTCTTGGGCATCTGGGCATTTGCCCTCGAGCCGATAGCGCCCGAAGCTGGACAAGGAAATGCGGAGGGCGCTGGCCCATCGGCGACCAGCCAAAGCCCAGATGACACGGAAGATCGCTCTTCCACCTCTTGGGCATCTGGGCATTTGCCCTCGAGCCGATAGCGCCCGAAGCTGGACAAGGAAATGCGGAGGGCGCTGGCCCATCGGCGACCAGCCAAAGCCCAGATGACACGGAAGATCGCTCTTCCACCTCTTGGGCATCTGGGCATTTGCCCTCGAGCCGATAGCGCCCGAAGCTGGACAAGGAAATGCGGAGGGCGCTGGCCCATCGGCGACCAGCCAAAGCCCAGATGACACGGAAGATCGCTCTTCCACCTCTTGGGCATCTGGGCATTTGCCCTCGAGCCGATAGCGCCCGAAGCTGGACAAGGAAATGCGGAGGGCGCTGGCCCATCGGCGACCAGCCAAAGCCCAGATGACACGGAAGATCGCTCTTCCACCTCTTGGGCATCTGGGCATTTGCCCTCGAGCCGATAGCGCCCGAAGCTGGACAAGGAAATGCGGAGGGCGCTGGCCCATCGGCGACCAGCCAAAGCCCAGATGACACGGAAGATCGCTCTTCCACCTCTTGGGCATCTGGGCATTTGCCCTCGAGCCGATAGCGCCCGAAGCTGGACAAGGAAATGCGGAGGGCGCTGGCCCATCGGCGACCAGCCAAAGCCCAGATGACACGGAAGATCGCTCTTCCACCTCTTGGGCATCTGGGCATTTGCCCTCGAGCCGATAGCGCCCGAAGCTGGACAAGGAAATGCGGAGGGCGCTGGCCCATCGGCGACCAGCAACAGGCCCGATGACTAGGAGGTTCGCTCTTTAACCTCTCGGGCAGCTGGGCTTTTGACCTCGAGCCGATAGCGCCCGAAGCTGGACAATGAAATGCGGAGGGCGCTCGCTCATCGGCGAACAGCAAAAGATGGGCAGTCAGAAAGGTTTGCTTTTTAACCTTTCTGACTGCCTAGCTTATGAATTTGAGCTGATGGTGCAGGAGGTTTTGTTTTTAGCCTTACAATAATAAAGGCTGTTTTCGCATATATTGTTGCTTTTCGCAAAAGTGTTAAATCCGTAATAAGTGAGACATCGTGGCATCTTTTCGTCTTCAGTCATTTTGTTTTCATCCTGAACCCTGTATATCCTAGATTCATTTATACTAATAGCAACAAAGTTTACGAAAAGAGCCCTAATAAAAAACCGGCACAATGCCGGTTCCATTTTCTTATTTATTAATAAGATCTTCACGTTCGGATTTTGCAATCCATTCTTGAAGCTTATCTTTTAACGTATTAAAGCCTTCAGTAGGCTCCTCTGTTTTTGTTACGCTGCCTTGTCCTTGACGGCGGCGTGGTTTTTTAGCTGCTTGCGCTTGTTCAGCCGCTTTTGGAGCTTCTTCTGTAGCACGAATGGATAAACTGATTTTTCCGCTCTCTTCGTCCACAGATAATACCTTTACTTGTACCTCATCGCCGACTTTTAAATGATCATTGATATCTTTTACAAATCCGTGTTTAATTTCAGAAATGTGCACTAAGCCTTGTGTTTCTTCATCAAGTGCAACAAACGCGCCATATGGCTGAATGCCTGCAACTTTCCCTTTTAATACGGTTCCTACTTCATACTGTGTCGTCATGGAAACACTCCTATTTATATGATTTTTTCTCCTATATATACGCAATAAAAAATTATACCACAGAAAGGCAAGACAAGCAAAAAAAACTAAGATTTTTGTAAAAATTCCGCAGGTTAACTCATTACTCATTATTCATTTGCTCCCTAAAAATGTTTAATTAGGGCTCAATTTAAAAACGACATTGTAGTATAATGAAAAGGTCGTTTTTTCAAGAGTTTACTAATCAAGCCACTGAGTTCAATGGGCTCAACAGATACGGAGAGTGTTTTTTGGCTTGTGACTACAAGAATTTCCCCAAATCTCGATTGTTATTAAAATCTGTGCACATGGGCTCTTTTTCTCGCATACCAATAAGCAATAGGCTATTGTGCATATTAATATTGCCATACCTTTAAAACAACTGCCATAATCTCAGCCAGGCTGACCTCGCATCCTGTCATATAAAAGCGGGAATGATGTTTAAAAGTCCTGTGTGTTGGAAAACCTATTTGCACAAGGCTTTAGAGCTGTTTTTCATTAAGATGGAACAGCTTTACAAGTATTCCCCCTTTTTAATATGATCTTGACGAGACATGCGGGCTCGTCCTTTTTTTTGCCCAAAGCTCTGTTCTTACTTGGCTGGATAAGAAATCCGTACGCCGATAGGTACGGCAGCTAGACAAAGACTATATTGGTTAAATAATTATTTTATAAAAAATATACTTATCCTTGAAACAAAGACTACCTTTAATTCATTTTTTGTATCAGGGCTTTTTAACTAGTAAATTTAACATAGACATAACTTAACCAATTAATATGTAAACACCCTTTTCTTGATCACATAAATTTTTAACATCCTCTGGAGTGAAGAATATGAATGAATCGACTTATTCAGGAACACTTTCAATCAATGGTATTGATTTATATTACGAAGAATATAAGAATTCCCCGGAAAAAGAGGCCATCGTTCTGCTGCATGGTTTTCTTTCCTCCACCTTTAGTTTTCGAAGGCTGATTCCTTTAATAACTGAAAAATACAATGTCATCGCCGTGGATCTCCCTCCTTTTGGAAAAAGCGGAAAAGTAACTACATTCCGGTATACCTACTATAATATCGGGAAAACCATCATTGACTTGCTTCAATCACTGGGCTACGAGGAGGTTTTTGCTGCAGGGCACTCTATGGGAGGGCAAATTGTTTTAAATATGATGGCACAGCGCCCTGATGTTATAAAAAAAGGAATACTTATCGGCAGCTCAGGTTATTTGCCAAGGGCTAACCAAACAATCATCCTAGCAAGCTACCTTCCTTTTTTTCATCATTTTTTAAGAACCCGTCTGGAAAAAACAGGAGTTAAAAAGAATATAGAGAATGTGTTGTTTGACCATTCATTGATTGACCTGGAATTACTGACCGGCTATGAAAAGCCATTTTTAGACCCAACCATCTATAAAGGTATGACGAAATGGCTGCGTGACCGGGAGGGGGACCTTGTAGAAGCAGCACTTCAGACAATTGAAACACCCTGCCTATTGATTTGGGGAGAGGACGATAAAGTGGTTCCTTTAGAGATTGGAGAACGGCTGTCAAAAGATATTCCAAATGCCGAGCTGATTGTCTTTAAAAATACAGGCCACCTCGTGCAGGAGGAAAAGCCCGTTGAGGTTTGGGAAGCCATTCAGTCGTTTATGGAATAGAAAAGCGTAAGCGGCTGGCTCATCGGCGTACGAATTTCAAAGTCTTCGACTGAGATAAAGGAAACACAGCGAGTTCTTTACGAGCTGATGTTGACTTATCGCAGGGAGGAGACGTAGAAATTCGCTAGCCGATAGGCGCTGGAGCTGGACAATAGAAAAGCGTAAGCGGCTGGCTCATCGGCGTACGAATTTCAGAGTCTTCGACTGAGATAAAGGAAACACAGCGAGGTTCTTTACGAGCTGATGTTGACTTATCGCAGGGAGGAGACGTAGAAATCCGTTAGGCGCTGGGGCCAGAAATTTATTGCTTATCCAGAAACAAAAGACGAATTGAACATTCAATTCGTCTTTTTTAATAGCGCGGCCGTTATCGCAGGGATAAGGCCTATTTTTTTCTGAATAAAAATTGGTTAAACCAGCGTTTCGCTTTCTCACTCTTATAGTTCACAAGAAGCCTGTGACACAATGATCAGTAATTCTGCTGCTTTTGCTTCACATTCTTCAAGAGGAATCAATTCCTCAAAGGAAAATTCATAGATATCCTGGATTTTTTGTGCCAGTCCTAGAGTGTAGCCATTCCAGCCATGCACAGTCTGAATCACATCCACAATTTCCGTTTCATATGCGTCCTCGCCATAATTCAAAGGATCCCACTTTTCCAAGGATTGTCTAAGCTTTATATTTGTTTCTTGTATTGTATTCATTACAATCACCCTGCCATCATGTACTTTGCTCTTCTATAGTATCACAATCACTTTACAAGAGCGAAATACCGGATGTCTGCAAATATTGCAGAAGATTTCAACTGAAAATTCAATCAATTTAACCCGAGCCTGCATGGTAACCTGTATTAATAATGCTTGTTCTTAATTTTTCTTTCAAGTGCAACTGCCTTTTCCTCCTGCTTTTTGTTCACCTTAATAATCCAAAGAAATACCAAAATAGCAAGAAGTGTAAAAATGGATAAACTGATAAAAGCCGGTATATATGCTGTTTTATCCTTGGGAAAAAAGAGAAATAAATTTATTACGAATGTTTGAAGCAAACCTCATCACCCTCCCCTTCCAGCCTATTCCTATTTACTTGCATTATAACAATAATTCTATATTACAGCCATGCTATTTTCCAATCTGATATAAAAAGAGCTTTCCGACAAAAGCCCTTTACCTTACCGCTTTATCGAACTAAAAACCCGTGATCAATGATACTTAGCATATATTAAAAAGGGCTCCAAAACAGAAGCCCTTTAACAAAATACATTCATCTATTATTTTAGTACTTCAACTTTTTCAATTACCACATCATGAAGCGGCTTATCCTGCATACCAGTTCTTACATTGGCGATCGTATCTACGACGTCCATTCCCTCAATTACCTGTCCGAATACTGTATGGCGGAAATCAAGCCAAGGAGTGCCGCCTTTTTCCATATATGCATCCACAACTTCTTGAGGGTATCCCGCTTGCTCCATTTGTGTTTTCATGCCTGGATCTACTTGCTGGCTTTGAACGATGAAAAATTGGCTTCCGTTTGAATTAGGGCCTGCATTAGCCATTGATAGTGCACCGCGAAGGTTAAATAGCTCCTGGGAGAATTCATCTTCAAAAGGAGAGCCATAAATACTTTGGCCGCCTGTTCCGTTTCCTGATGGATCCCCGCCTTGAATCATAAAGCCGTTAATAATACGGTGGAAAATGAGTCCATCATAATATCCATTTTCACTGTGTTTTACAAAGTTCTCCACTGTCTTTGGAGCCTGCTCCGGGAATAGCTTAATTTTAATATTTCCCATATTGGTTTTCATTTCTACCAGCTTTTCATTTTTAAGTACTTCATTGGTTAATTGGGAATATTTCACTTCAGTCATTTTATAATCTCCTTACTATGTATTTTTCGCTCATTGCATTTTGCTTTAATCCTTCATCTTTACTTTACTAAATTAAATGGAAAAAGTCCAAGAGCACCAAGCCTTATTTATTATATATACCTGTTTTTTCATCAGGCAGCGTGCTCTTCATTACCCTTTATCATATCATTATGAATTTGAATTTCTCCAGGTTTCCTTTCATAATATAATCATATTCAAAATAGGAGGGAACATCAGTGAATATCGGACAAACTGTTACGTTTTTTTATAAAACAGGGAAATACATAGGCGAAATAACACAAAGCTTTCCAGACCGCTATGTTGTCAAAACACTCGCGGTATTAACTCATCCAAAGCAGGGAGACCTTCACAATCCAAAAGAAACAGACGTACCCTTTTTTCATGAAAGAAAGGCATTGGCTTATAGAGAACAGGCTAACATTCCGATAAAAATGGTCAAAGCATATGATAAAGACATTCCCGACTACAACGATTCTTTAAAAACAGCCTTTACCGCTTTAAAAAGTGAGCTTTTAAGCGAGGAGACTGAATTTAACCAGAGAAGTCTTGAATGCCTTTCAGGAATAAAGAAAGAGTATGAACTAATGTACGTTATTATCTTATAGCAATTGATTAAGGCTGTTTTCGCTTAGATTGTTGTTTACGTACAAAGCAGCATAGCATCTTTTGATAAGCTAATCACAAGTTATAATACTAGAACCTGGATTTTAAATTATTATTTTATCTTAAATAGCAATTATGTTGACGAAAAGAGCCTTAAACAAAAATGGGCTCTTTGACCTTTTTTGTTTATTAATCATTCCATCCACAACGAAAAATGTACCTTTTCCTTCTTAATAATTCCGTTCTTGTCTTAACAAACCTCTAAAAAAAGCACGCCTTATTCCGCCCAAATGCTTCGTTTCTCTAAATTTCCTGAGCATACCACTTGATGGGACAAGGTATTTTTCGGTATGATAAATTTTAGTAAACCGAAATACAGTGGACAATTATCTCCTCCATACTCTCCATTAGAAGTCTGCAAAGTTTTCATATGTATGGTAAAAGCTCTGAATACTTGCGGCTCAACAAATGTATTTTCATAATGTGCTTTGTTAAAGCATGCAGGCATTGATGCTGCTCATATTTTTCACATATTAAAAGCAATCGGATGCTTTAATAGGGTCAAAACAGAAAAGAAGGTGTTTAGTATTAGTATAGAGAAAAGGAATTTGCGAATAATGGTTGTCTGCAATTTCCTGGTTGGAGCAAGTACGACAATGATTATGCCTTTTTTATCGTTGTACATTAAATCTCTCGGACATTTCAGTGACGAATATGTACAGCGCTGGGCAGGTTTCATTTTTGGTGTTACCTTTCTCGTTGCTTTCCTTATGTCTCCAATCTGGGGACGTTTTGGAGACCGTTTTGGGTTTAAACCGATTCTAATTATTACGGGTTATGGGATTGCAGCAAGTATTTTTTTTATGGGAATGATGAAGCATGTAGAAGGTTTATTCTTTCTAAGAATGTGCATGGGGATTGTAACAGGCTTCATTCCTACATCCATGGCATTGATCTCCTCGCAAACCCCGAGGGAAACTGCCGGCAAAACCCTTGCCACCCTGCAAATGGGCTCTGTTGGAGGCACGTTATTTGGACCCATTATCGGGGGTACCATGGCAGATGCATTTGGTTTTAAATATACCTTTATTATTACAGCCATTGCCATCACCATTTCTACAACAGGAGTCCTCTTTGGGATTATAGAAAAGAAAAAAGATCGCAATGCATCTCAGGCAAAGAATTTTACAAGAAAAGACGTTATTAAAAGGATTGTGGATCATCGTATCCTTCTCATGGTTATGATCATTGCCCTCCTTATTCAACTGGCGAATTTCAGCGTCCAGCCTTTATTGGCCCTCTATGTGACAAAGCTGACAAATGGAGGGAATGTCGCCTTTCTTTCAGGCCTTGCTTTTTCAGCAACGGGATTTGGCAACATCCTTCTGACCAGGCAGTGGGGCAAGCTTGGAGACAAGATCGGCCATGAAAAAGTACTGATGCTGCTCCTTGTTCTTGCTTGTATTTTTATTGTTCCTCAGGCTCTGGCCAGTTCATTATGGGAGCTTATTCTGTTCCGTTTCCTTTTTGGAATGGCTATAGGCGGAATGAACCCAAGCATAACCGCGTTCATCCGGCTCGAAGCGCCGCTTGGCATGCAAGGCGAAGTACTTGGCTATAATCAAAGCTTCCGGTTTCTTGGCAATGTCTCGGGTCCCGTTCTCGGCGGGATTGTCTCAGGAATAATCGGAATATCCTCTGTCTTTTACGTAACTGGTTCATTATTCCTCATTGCCTTTTTTGTCCTTTGGATTAGTGTGCATCATGACAGGAATCACCATCATTTACATCATGGGGTTTAATATGCGGGCTTTGTTGCCTTTCAGCTCAATCACTTTCACTTCTTTTGAAAGGGATTGAACCGAAAAAAGAAGAAGTTTCAAATTAAATGATGAATAAAACCAATATGTAAAAAAAGCACCTGCCAGTTCAAGTTTGATCCTGCACTGGCAGGTGTTTTTTTAAGTCTGTTATTCTGATTTTTTTGGCACCACAGCCATCGTACATCTGGATAAACAGATAAGCTTTTCTTGCTCATCCTGAATCCGTATCTCCCATACCTGAGTGCTTTTCCCTTTATGTACAATATTTGCGATGGCTGTTACCAGACCGTCCCGTTTGGAACGAATATGATTAGCATTAATTTCGAGTCCAAAGCATATCTCCGTTTCACTGTCGATAAGAGCTGCTGCCCCCACACTCGCAACAGTTTCTGCCAGTGCAACAGATGCACCGCCATGCAAATACCCGAATGGCTGCCGGGTCTTTTCATTTACAGGCATTGTGGCAGTCACTTTCCCTTCCCCTATCTCTATAAATTTCATGTCCAGCGCTTCTATTAAAGTGTTTTCAAGATTCATGTCCAATACCTCCCTATCTATTGTACTATTCAAGATAAAGGCTAGAAACTCCTGCCAAACGGCTTTTAACAAAAGGCTTTTTTCAGCTGGAGCAGCGATTCAAAGACAACTGGACTATTTGTGCCCGATCCTTCTTCTTGGGATAACTCATGAAAATGGTCTACATTATCTAAAAGCTGCCTTCATATAGTATTTGTATGACGCCCAACCAAGCAAAGGAGATGGAAGCATGTATCGTTATTATCAATATACTGTTCCAGTCTATCCGCCCGTCTCTCCTTACTATCCCCCCTTCCGCCAGCTGCCTGCCATTAAAACAGAACAGTTTATAAAATCAGCTAAAATTACAGTCCCTTTACTCAAGGATGCTGAAACCTTCATAAAACGCATCTCATCTTCTGCTTCCTTTACCAAAAAGTTTATGGAAGAAGCTCAAAAGTCGCACACAAGTGAGCTTACAAAACTGTTCAGACAATTGCATTTATCCTCCCAGCCAACAGTAAGATACAATCCAACCGGAATCATCGTCTCCTTCACAGACTCAGATGCACAAGTTGTGCTGAATATGAGATGGTGAATAGAAAAGCGGAAGGGACCGTCTTATCGGCGACCAGCATAAGCCAAGTCGGCATGAAGGTTTGCTCTTTAACCATCTTGTCGACTTGGCTTATGACCTCGAGCCGATATTGATCTTTATCCTTCCTACGGAGCTGAACAATAGAAAAGCGGAGAGCGACACTTAACAGCTGCGTTAAATCGACTAAACCCAAATAAAACCATAAGGCTATGTACCTTATGGTTTAAGCTCGTGTAAACGGAATTAATAATAGTATCCTCCGTAGTAGTATCCTCCGTAGCCTGGGTAAGCACCGTAAGGATATGGCACAGGGCGGGGTCTCACCAAGGCGCTTCCCAATAGTCCTCCCACAAATCCGCCAATAAGCGGGGCACCTAAAAAAGGAAAAAATCGTGAAGGATAAGGCCCTTGGGCCGGACCTGGGACTTGTCGATAATAATTCAATTTGGTAACCTCCTTTTTTACTCTACACCATATGTATATGCACAATCAATGAGATTGGACTGGGCATAGCCGGCATTAGGAATGGGGCATCATCTGCTCATCTTTCTTTGCAGCCTTTTTCCGGTTTTTAAAAAAAGCAATGATAATGGTTAAAACCGGCAGACCTACCTGCATCGGAAGGTGAAAATAAATAGGGACAATGGAAAGACCTTCTTTTATATGCTCAGTGAAATCACTGGCAATGGCCATTGAAAATAATAGCAATAATACCCCGAGAGGATACACCAATCTGTTCCGGTCAGGAATTTTAAAAACACTGGCTACTCCTTCAACACTTGCATAGAAGTACAAGGATATCTTAAAAAAACTTCCAATTATGAGTGCCAGCATAAAAAAGACATCGAGTCTCTCTAAAAATGAAGCTACTTTTATTTCTTGAATCGTGGAAAGAAGCGGAAAAGGTGATCGTTGATTGACATCGGCGCCCAATACAGACACATTCACCGCCATAGCCAATGCCAAATTTATGCCACTTAGAGCTATGCTTGAAAAGCAAATGGCTTTGGCTTTTTTGGGGTGATTTAAGTAGGGCAGAATCATTGTAAAGACAATCATTTCTCCAAATGGAACATAAAGCGTTTGAGTATATACAACCTTCAAAATCGGCTTGATTCCAAATTCAAGCATCGGCTTCAAGTGATTCATATCAATTAAGCCAGAAACAATTACCAGAACGAAACCCGCTATAGCAAGCAGGTACAACCACAAAAAGAATATTTCGCCTGTTCTGGCCAGTACCTCAATCCCCCTTTTAACTCCGTAAATAATGGCTACAACCATTAGAGCATGAATGATAAACAATGGAGTTTCAGGATAAGCAAAGGCTAAAAGTAATTCTCCAAAATCCCTGAGGACTCTGGAGGATAAATATAAAAAATACACAATATACAATAACCCGAAAAAACGGCCTAGAAGGTTTCCATATACTTTTGGCAGATAATCTGTAAGAATCAAATCAGGATAGTACAGATAAAGACGATAATAAATGTAAAACAGCACAAGACCTGACAGGGATCCCAAAAGTATAGCAAGCCAGGCGTCCTGCTTGGCCTGTATCCCCAGGGAAATGACAAGAGAGGTGCCCATTTCAAATAAAACAATGAGCACAAAAAGCTGGTATCCGCTGATTTTTGCCTTTCCCACTCTCTTACCACCTTTCCGTTAGCTTTTATTTAAGTCAGAATGAAAGGGTTTATTCCGAAGCTCTGTACGGCGAATAAATACATGCACCTTTACTTTTACATCAAGATTAGGAAAATATTGCTCATTCCAGTTTTTCTTCACCTTATTCCAGTACACAGCGTCTTCCCGATGGATGGTTTCTCCAAAACCAAACACATCACTCTTCTCTTTTTTCACCCTATTGATGGAGGATACTAATTCCTTTTTTACTTGGTCAGAAGCAATTTTATTTAGCTTTCGAATCACAAAGGGATCATTAAGGTCAATCGAAGTATTTGCTTCTCCTATATTTCCTTCCATTTTTGCATCAACCGTAACGGATGGTTTTCCATTTTGAACTTTTGCTTTAATCATTGATTTGCTGCTAAAGGTTTCAAATGCGATTACGCCTTTTTTGCCTTTCCAGTCCAAATTGTAGGCAGTACCTTTTAGCTTGCCTAAAATAAGGCTCGCGCTCCTGGCATCCTTTCCGGTCAACCAGCCTCTTAATTTCCCGCCTTTCATAATGGCAAGGCCTTCCGCACGTAGGGTTGCTGCATTTTTTGTGGTTTCAAGGTTTTCCTTGCCCATCCCTTTTTTTGGATCACCAAGTATTTCGAACCCGCTGATTAACGGAACGATTCCACTAGATACCAAATCCTCTATAATGTTTGAAACATCATTTTCAAACACATCGCCATAGGATTGTTCAGCAAATGCAGTCGTTTTGATAATTTTATTCGCTGGGATTTTATCAATTGGCGTGAGAGTTTCCAGCACATTTTCTGCAGTCCCATTTTTAGCAATTACCACAGCAGTTGTCGCACGAAATTCCTTGTCCCTTTCCAAATTATCCATGATGCCGTTAATTCCATCTCTTGCTGCTTTCTCTCCAATGACTACAAGATTGGTGTGAGCAAAATAAAGCCTTCTGGAAACAGTGTCAGCCCCTTTTCTTGCTGCCTCTACCATGTTCCTTCCTTTCGTTTGATAGACGGCGACAGGAAGCCCCTGTGAAGCCCCCTGAAGAGAAGAGCCTGCAACATTTCCCGGATTAACCAGCTGGAAGCTGGCCAAGTATTGTCCGTCATCTGTTTTATCGATACCGACAGCAATGACAAAGGCAAGATCAATTAATTCTTTTCTGCTCCAGCATCCGGATATAAAAAGGAAACTACCCATTAGGCATAGTAGAAGCAGTTTTTTACCCATTATTCCCCCCACCTTTTTTACTCGAATTTACTGATTCAGCAGGTAATTCGGGTCCCTGATTGCTTCCCTGGCGTTTCTGATTTGAAGAGCTTATATATTCCGGACGGTATTTCATAGCCCAAAGAGGCAGACGAAAGAACGTATCGCCAATATTTTTAGGAATAAGAGGAGCTAGAGGGCTCATATAAGGAACGCCAAAGGACCGTAGACTGCACAGATGGATAATCATAATCAGCATCCCGATCATAATTCCATAAAACCCAAACGTAGCAGCCATCACCATAAAAATAAACCGAATGATGCGGGCGGATATTGCGATAGCAAATGCAGGCGTTGCAAAGCTTGCAATCGCAGTAAGAGACACCACAATGACCATGGCCGGTGACACTAAGCCGGCTTGCACCGCTGCCTGGCCAATAACAAGGGCTCCCACGATGGATACAGCCTGTCCAATGACTCTTGGAAGTCTTAATCCTGCTTCTCTTAGTATTTCAAACGTAACCTCCATAATCGTAGCTTCCACAAACGCTGGAAACGGTACGGCTTCCCGCTGAGCAGTAATGGTAATAACAAGAAGAGTCGGAATCATTTCCTGGTGAAAGGTGGTTGCAGCAATGTAAACAGCCGGCCCCACCAGGGAAATAAAGAATACCAACACTCGCAGGAAACGAAGGGCAGTGGCAATATCAAATCGGCTGTAATAATCATCTGTACTCTGGAAAAATTGTATAAAAACAGACGGCGCAATTAACACAAAAGGGGTTCCATCCACTAAAATAGCAATTTTCCCTTCTAGAATTTCCGCCGTTGCCACATCCGGCCTTTCAGTATGGAACAGGGTAGGGAAAGTTGTAAACGTTTTATCCTCAATCAGCTGTTCAATGTATCCAGATTCCAGGATACTGTCAATTTCAATCTTTTTTAATCTTGACCGAATTTCTTCTAAAATTTCATCCCTTGCAATTCCCTTTACATACATTAAAGCCACATCAGTCTGAGTTACCTTGCCAATCGTCATGGTTTCTACCCAAAGATTGGGATTTTTAATTCTTCTTCTAATCAAAGCAGTATTTGTTCGAAGAATTTCGGTGAATCCTTCCCTCGGCCCCCGTACGGCAAGCTCTGTTTCAGGTTCCGTAATGGCCCGCTTCTCCCCCCCTCTGGAGCTGACAATCAGGGCTTCATTCGCTCCTTCTATGAGGACAACTGCTTCACCTGATAATAAATAATGGTAGGTCTCATCCCAGTCATTCACAATTTCAACGTTGCTGACACTCAGGATATTATGGGCCATTCTTTTCAAAAGATCATTTCGTGAGCCTGATGGTACAAATTCAGAACCATGAAATAATGTACTAATGATTCCTTCATTAATGATTTCTTTATTTACTAAACCATCTGTAAAAATGACAGCAGCACGAGTTGATTCCGGTTGTCCAAATGTAATTTCACGAATCAAAATATCTGTGCTATGACCAGTGGTTTTTCTGATTTCCTCTAAGTTCGCTTGAAGGCTTGAGCTTAGCTTGGTACGGTCTATCTCTTTGGCTTCACCACTATTTGACTGGGGTTTCGTTTGTTCCTTGTCTTTATTGAAGGATTTCCACCAAAAAGGCATACCTATTTCCTCGCGATCTTTTTTGTCATTTCTTTTAATTTTTACTAAGAGCATAGCGATTATGCAGATATTTCTAATCATCCGTATCTAAGGTTCCTAAAGCGGGCATTCTAACATTACTAAAAAGTATATTCTTAGAGGCTTTATTCCTAAGGTTAGCAGCAAAAAATGGATATATACCAGATAACAAACTTGGGTATAAAGGACAAAACGTTTTGAAGGCTGAATGATAAGGAGCTCTCCGGTGTAAGAAAAGCAGCAAACAATTCAAAAACAACCATATTAAAATACATTGTTTAATATGACGGTAATTTTTCGCGATACCATTGTGCATAAAGCAGCAACACTAAATATTAAAAGATGGGAAGCGGCCATATTGAAGATTATTATGATCACTTTTATGTTATTTGTTCTCTTATATATGCTTACAATAGGATTTGATTTTTTAATGGGATTCTCTTTACGGGATGCATTCTGGAACTCATTTACTCCTTTTTCTGTCATGAGCAAAACAGAATTTGCAGTCCTCTTCTTTTTTATCTTTTCATTAGGCTATCACCTTATCTTTCCTTTATATAAAAAAATGAAAGGAAACCAGTGAACGGATACTTGTTTCGCGGTGGGCTAAAAAAAGTAATGCTTGAAAGGGAGGCATTCCATCATAATCGCAGATAAACATGGCCCTGCACAAAAAAAGAAGCCTGATTCGGCTTCTTTTTTAGTGTATAGGCTCAAAAGTCTCGACAAGTAAAGCAAGTGTCCTTACCATAACGCCTGTAGCCCCAGACGGTCCAAGTTCATGCTCTCTGCTCGTAGTAGCAGTACCCGCAATATCTAGATGAACCCATGGAGTTCCTTCAGCAAATTCCCCAATAAATGCACCGCCCATGATGGCATGGCCTTCACTTCCGGGTGAATTGTTCAGATCGGCAATCTTTGAGCTCCTGACTCTTTTTTTATCATTTTCTGTATAAGGAAGCAGCCAGATAAATTCCCCTGCTTCAAAGGATGCTTCTACGACCTGCTCGTAGAAAGCTTCATGATTGGTCATGGCTCCGGTTTTATCAAGACCCAGTGCTGTAATGACACCGCCGGTTAAAGTAGCTACATCCACTAAATAATTTGCACCATGGTGCTTAGCGTACGTAACGGCATCTGCAAGAACAAGACGTCCTTCTGCATCTGTGTTTAATACCTCAATTGTTTTTCCATTCATAGAAGTAATCACATCATCAGGTTTAAAAGCAGATCCGCTAATCATATTGTCAGTCGAACCAATGACTGCCACAACATTTTGTTCCGGCTTTAATTCACCGATGATTTCCATGGCACCAAGCACAGAAGCCGCACCGCCCATATCGGTTTTCATCCCGACTATTCCTGCTTTTGTTTTAATGGAATAGCCTCCGGTATCAAAAGTAACTCCCTTTCCAACTAAACCAATTACATCTTCCCACTTCTCTTTACCCTGATATTTCAGTACAATCATCTTAGGGGGTTCAATAGATCCCTTATTAACAGCAAGGATGGCACCCATTCCGAGTTTTTCCATATCTTCTTTTTCAAGTATTTCCAACTCGAACTCATATTCTCGGGCCAAATCAGCTGCATAGGCTGCTAAGTCGCTGGCTGTTAATAAGTTGCCTGGAGTATTGACAAGGGTACGTGCAGAATTAGTTGCTTTTCCGTAAACATAACCAACATGAAGCGCAGATTGGATTTCATCCATATCCCCATCGCTATACACATTTATTTTATTAATAGTGACCTCGGGCTCATTGGACTTTTGCTTATACCCCGCGAATTCATAGCAAGCGAGGGCAAAGGCTTCGCTAAGTGCATGGGCGGCATCTGTAAAAGAAATCTCATCTGTGATAAAGGTATCAAGCAAAACCGATACTGAGACTGCCTTCAATTTCCGAATTTCCTTAAAGGCTTTTCCAAAGGATTCTTTTAATCGATCAAAGGTTAAACCTTTCTCTTTTCCTAAGCCAATAAAATTTAATCGTTTCGTTTTCATTTTCCCAAGGGTATGTACTGAAGAAAAGGCTTTAAATTTGGCAGAAAGATCACCAGACTTTACAAGCTCGGTTAATTGTTTTCCAAATATGTCATCCAGCTCTTCCAGTTTGCCGCTAAACTTCTCAGGTATATCCCTTACGCCAATTAGAACACAATCCTGACTGGCAACAAAAGGATTTGAATTTAATGTTTGAAACATTCCTTTCACCTCCAATATAATTATAGCGGAAATAGCGATTAAATGAGGAAAAACAAAGAAATTTTCAATAGGTAAGATAAACTTCATTTCAACATAAACTATAATTCAGCACAGTTAATTGCCATCAAAAAAGATTGAAAGGACGTTTATTATGGGTTTTTTAAGTAATTATCCGCTTTGGTCAGCCATTATTGCCATTTTATTTGCACAATTTATCAAGGTTCCCATTCAGCTTATAGCAACAAGAAAATTAAATTGGTCGCTTATGACCTCCACGGGCGGAATGCCCAGTTCCCATTCTGCTGGCGTCACAGCCCTTACTACTGCAATCGGGATTACTCAGGGTTTTCATTCACCTATCTTTGCCGTTTCCACTGTATTTGCGATCATCGTTATGTTTGATGCTACAGGTGTTAGACGGCAGGCCGGTGAACAGGCAATCGTCCTTAATCAGCTTGCAGCTGCCTTTTATAAATTTGTTGAAGACGCAAAGGATTTGCAAAACCGTAAAGAATTAAAGGAACTTCTCGGCCATAAACCATTGGAAGTGCTTTTTGGAATCATTACAGGCATTTTAGTAAGCGTAGTGATCTATTATATCGTTTATTAGGATATTTCTTCCTAAATCTTAAAAAGCAATCACAAGAAATGTATCCTAAAACGTCTTAAGCGAATTAGGAGAAATATACCACTGAAAGGTACAGACCAATTTATGACAACAAAAGGCAGGAAGGAACCACGGTATGGATTCCTTCCTGCTTTTCTTTTTCCAGTGCTTGTTTACCCTATTCGTATGCTACGGCCGTTTCACACGAATGATCTATGATAACTGCAGTTATCACCCTTTTAAAATCCTTATTCTTTATTCCCTTTAATATACTGCTGGCGGTACACCTGCATAGCTTTATTTTCATTAAGGTTTTTTAATGTTTGTTCAGTCAGTTTTCCCTGACCCATTTCCACTATGTACACATCAAGCGACTTTTTCCCCCATTGCTGGTATACATCTTTCACTGTTTCATAATAAAGATCCAATCTGTTCCCTTTAATTGCCGAGCCTGTATCTGCTACGACCCCATATCCATAACCTGGAATAAAGAGAATGGTTCCAATTGGAAATACCCGGGGATCCGCAGCTATGGTGGAATATAAATCACGTTTCACTTTAACACCTGAGTACGTAATGCCATATTGCGGAGAGCTTGGGTCCTTACCCGTTGACTCTACACCTGCTGTATATCCCGTAGCCATCACTTGTTTTTTTGGGAAAACAGTCCAGTTCACTTCATTTTCCAGTGTTGGCTTTGGATGTTGAAGAAGGGAATTCGCAGACATAAACAGATTGTTCTTATCTATAAGATTCAATGTTTTATAAGAAAGGCCGGTTTCTTTAAAACCGAAATTATCCCCGCTGTTAAGGAACGGCGTTTGATTGCCAATTTGTTGATACATTTCTCCATTTACTGTTTGGGCTTTTACCCCTGAAATAGATTGAAAGGTTGTATAGAGCGCCAATAAAAATAATACAATCATCACTACTCGTTTCAATAATGGTTTAATTGTCATTTTTTTCACTCCTCCCAAATCTAATCGTTTCCCATTGGGAATAGAATTATTCATGAGAGGTTGAAAAAACTTAAAATTCTGTATACAAAGAAAAGCGCAAGCGTCTTGCTCATCGGCGTATGGATTCCGGAGTCTTCGACTGAGATAATGGAAACTAGATGTTGACTTATCGCAGGGAGATGACAAAGAAATCTGCTTGCCGATAGGTGCTGGAGCTAGACAAGAGAAAAGAAAAAGTGTTAGTTTCTAAACTGCTCGTTTTTCAGCTCATTTTATAGTAAAGAAAGGAAGCGAAAGCAAACAAGTTTGCTTTCGCTTCCTTTCTTTACTGTAACCTTTCAGCTTAGCTGAAAGACGTGTGAAACTTCCGTTTCACACGAATGAGCTAAAAAACAACAGAGTCCATTTGCTCACTTTGCTAAAAGGACGGCATCCTTTATATGTATGAGTTAAAACATTCTATATCCCTTGCTGCGTAGCATTTTCATTGCAGCCCCCGATGCAAGGGCACCTAAAAAACCAAACGAAAGTATGGTAATATCGGATGGATGTAAAGATGACAGCCTTACTCCTAATTTTTGGAACGCATCCCCTGAATTCGTAAAATATTCTGCAAAACGGACGTTATCAATAATGAGTATAGCTATGATTGGATAAATGATTCCCATAATCCACGTCATTCTAAGAAGCATATTTAAAATAAAGCCAATTCCAAAAAAAAGCACAAAAAATAACAACATCGATATAATCAGTATTGGTATAGTCATTACCTGCGCTCCTCCCTTGCCCCTAAAACAAGTGTACTGAAAGTTAATAATTCAGTCAATAATCCCAAGTTTCTTTCTATTTATATGAGTGAATTTCATCATTCTGTCCTAAAATGACTCAAGACTTTGAGCTATTTTAAAATTGATTGTTATACATATTTAACCGTCAAAAAAAAACACCTTATCCAAGTTGAATAAGGTGAGAATGGCAGTTCGTTATGCAGTTTTATTTTTACCGGTTCCATCACAGCAAGGGCAGGTCTCTGAACCACCCAGAATAAGCTGAAAATATCCCTTACCTGAACAATATTCACACGATTTTGTTTCTGAAGCTGTTGTGTTTCTTTTCATCAGCGACCTCTCCTTTTTTCTTAATTGTCAGATAATATAACATACTTTTTTCTATTACGTAAACAAGCAAAAGAATCGATGTAAACGGATACAAGTAGTGTTTTCCTTTTTATATCTTCTTTTCTCTCTTGATATCAACTTTTTTCATTTTTCTAAATTTTTAAATTAAATTAATAAATAAATTAGTACAAATGTGGATTTATTCCATGACGGCCTGTAAGTGAACAGAAGCATGTGAAAATAATTAAAAGAGGCTGTCCCAAATGGTGCAATGATATCAACTGACGTTAGCTTCAACAAATTTTTTTGCTTGTTGGTTTTCACTGATGGTTAAATCAAAATTTGGATTGTACATAGATATAGGCAGCGTTCTATTGTCCTGCTGGGTTGATTTCCGCTTCAGGCACTCGCTTTCCGCGGGCGGCCGGGAGCCTCCTCGTCGCACGCTCCTGCGGGGTCTCCCTAAGGCCAGCTGATCCCGCAGGAGTCTCGCACCTTCCGCTCCAATCAACCTTTGTTTTAAATCCAAATTTGGATTGTACATAGACATAGGTAGCGTTTTGATCATCCTGCCAGTTGATTTTCACTCCGAATACTCGCTTTCCGTGGGTGGTAGTGGAACCACATCGTTGCATGCTTTTGTGGGATCCCCCAATGACTGGCTTAACTTGCAGAAGTTTTTTGTCTTCCACTCTAATCAACGTTGAGTCAAAAGAGCATTGGGTATTACTAGATATGCTCAGCGCTTTTCGTCCTGCCTGTTCTTTTTCTGCTCAAATAAATTTTTACAGAGTCACCGTGCTATTATTCGCACCAAGTGTTCTTCTCCCCTTTTCCTTTTTCTGTCCAAAAATAAAAAAGAGGTGACTAAAAAGGCCGCTTATAACCACCTTTTGAGTCACCCCTTCCGATCTATATTAAAAGAAATTAAATTTGCCCTTTTTTAATAATAGTGATGTACCGCCAATCATAAATAACGCTCGGTCATCCACTACTTTTTTCATAACAGATGCGGCAGTTCCCTTGATTTTTTTGCCGTATACAATTCCAATCGCATCGTCTTCGCCCAGCGAGCAAACAGTACCCTTGTCATCGAATACAAAATTCTCGAGATTTGTTTTTCCTTGGATTAGCTTAGCGATATTACGTGCACACACTTCTCCCTGCTGCATGGCAATCTGGGCTGTCGGAGGATATGGCCGGTTGGTTTCCTCATTAATGATCATTGAACAATCTCCAATGACGAAAATATTATTAAATGCAGGCATGCGAAGATCCAAGTTTACTTTTACCCTTCCCCGCATGTTTTCAAATCCGGAATTGTCAATGACGGCATTTCCACGTACACCGGCTGACCAAATGAGCGTATTTGCTTTAAGCTCTTTTGGAGTTTCGCCTCTTTTTCCTATAAACACACAGTCTTCTCTAGCTTCCTGAACGGCTGTGCCGACATGGAACTCAACTCCTCTGCTTTCAAGCAAAGAAACAGCGTAATCAACCAGTTCACGATCAAATTGTGGGAGAATAGCAGGAGAGGCTTCCACACAAACGATCCGTACTTTACTTTGATCTATATCATAATCCTTGCAAAGCTCCGGAATTCTGTTTGTTAATTCCCCTAAAAATTCAATCCCAGTAAATCCAGCACCTGCTACAACAATCGTTAAACGGCCGTCCTTTTTTTCTTCTTCTGTATGATAAGTAGCAAATTGATATTCAATATGTTCACGGATACGCCTGGCAGCATTTACATTGGTAATCGCATAGCCATACTTATCAAGGCCTTTAATTCCAAAGGTTTCTGCATTCGCTCCCAGCGCAATGACCAGATAATCAAAGGATACCTCTTGATCTTTGAGGACTACTTTATTTTCCTTTGCTTTTACTTCAAGAACTTCCCCTTGAATAAACTGAACTTTATTTCGGTTGAGGACTTTGGTTACATCGTACCGAACCCTGTCGTGATGAAGCGTTCCTGCTGAAGCCTCATGCAGCCAGGTTGTTTCATAATGATATTCATTTTTGTTGATAATGACAATTTCAGCTTCATCTGAATTTAATTGTTTTTGCAGGCGTGTTACTGTCATCAGTCCTCCGTAGCCTGCCCCCAATATAACAATCCTAGTTTTTTTCACTTTTACCACTTCCACTCTGATTATTTTATCTCAGAAGGAATAATAACCCCATAATATATGTCTGAATTATTCCCCTTTGTTAGTGCCTTGTTTTTTCACTAACTATAATAAAAGCCTACTCTACATAAAAAAACATGTGATTGGCTTCACAAACACATAAAGAATGTCTCGAATTAGATAAAATTTTGTCAAATTATATGCTTTCTACCTTACATAATATTTCTTTTACCACGTTTTTTCAATATAAATCAATGAAGAGGGAAATTTAAGAAAATTTAGAATCAACCGTTGTTCTTTGTTTATTCCTCACTCTTTAAAACGTTTTCGCAGCCATGCAGAGAAACCCTTAATTTGACCCTAGTTTAAGACTTCTTTCTACTTAATATTTCGTTTATTACAAGACTCTGTTGTTTTTTACCTCATTCGGGTGAAATAGACATTTATTCAACTCAACTAAAAGGTAATGAGGTGAAAATCGAGAAGTTAGAAATTAACAGAGCCAACTATTTAGGATATAATATGGTTCAAAAGATAATCTAATCTATATATGCTATGATGATTGGATTGAGGTACATATTGGAGGGATTTATGTTGAAAGAAGACGAAAAAGTTTATGACATAACCATCATTGGCGGAGGTCCTACCGGCTTGTTTACTGCCTTTTATGGCGGTATGAGACAAACGAGTGTAAAGATCATTGAAAGCTTGCCTCAATTAGGCGGACAGCTTTCAACCCTTTATCCGGAAAAATACATTTATGATGTAGCTGGTTTTCCAAAAATCAAAGCCCAGGATTTAGTCAATAATCTAAAAGAGCAATTGTCCCGATTCTCTACTGAGTTCTGTCTTGAACAGGCTGTGAAAGAGCTTGAAAAACAAGCTGACGGAGTGTTCAAGTTGACGACTGATAAAGAAGTCCATTATTCAAGAGCCGTTATTATTACTGCAGGAGCGGGAGCTTTCCAGCCGCGTAAACTGGAGCTTGATAATGCTGCACAATTTGAAAATACAAACCTTCATTATTTTGTAGATAATATGGAACAATTCCGTGGCCAAAAGGTAGCTGTTTTAGGCGGAGGAGATTCGGCAGTTGACTGGGCACTAATGCTGGAGCCGATTGCTGAAAAAGTAAGTTTAATCCATCGCCGCGATAAGTTTCGTGCCCATGAGCACAGTGTAGAAACTCTCGAGAATTCATCTGTAGAATTAAAAACACCTTTTGTTCCGACAGAAGTGATCGGTGACGAGAAGATTACCCAAATTGTCCTTGAAGAAGTAAAGGGAGAAAGAAAAGAAGTACTTGATATCGACGCTCTCATTGTCAACTATGGCTTTGTTTCTTCCCTTGGACCCATTAAGGAATGGGGACTTGATATCGAAAAGAACTCTATTGTTGTCAATTCAAAAATGGAAACCAATATTCCAGGAATCTACGCTGCCGGCGACATCTGTACATTTGAAGGGAAAATTAAATTAATTGCGACTGGTTTTGGCGAAGCCACTACAGCCATCAGCAATGCAAAAACGTACTTAGATCCAAAAGCAAGAGTCCAGCCAATGCATAGTACTTCCCTGTTTCCATCTTAAAAAGCAAGTTTTCGTAAACCTTGCAATTCTGTGTATGCAAAGCAGCAATCTATGCAAAAACAGCCATAAACAAAAAGCCTAAGACATAAAAAAGACTTGAACCTGTCTGGTTCAAGTCTTTTTTCATGCTGACCTTTTATCTTTTTATGAAGAGGTTAACCTAACTGGATCAGCAATTTTCCGGCTTACCTACATTAGTTGCAGTACGGAAAGAAGAACCGCACCCGCAGGATGCAATGGCATTTGGATTATCAATTGTAAATCCTCCTCCAAGGAGCGACTTTTTGTAGTCAATCTTGGTACCTTGAAGGATCAGCTGACTCTCCTTATCGACAAGAACTTGTATGCCGTGCTGCTCGTCTCTCGCATCATCCTCTTTCGCTTCATGGTCGAATCCCATGCCGTAAGACAATCCGCTGCAGCCGCCGCCATTCACTGCAACACGAAGGAAAGCACCTTCTTCATCATTTTGTTTCATCATATCTTTAATTTGTAATGCTGCAGCTTCCGTTATGTGGACTACACTAGCCATGCTGCCACCTCCAAATGTTATTCCGAATTTTACTTACTAGTATATACCTTTCCTTTAGGCCTTACAACTAATCTGATTTAAATGGATTTTTTTCCTGCCCCTCTATTTTTTTGTGAAATGCATCATTATAATTAGGATATAGGTCCTTATGAAAATAGAACTAGCAGAAAAATAGAACCGATGTTTATCGACGACCAACATAAGACGAGCCATTTGCAAGGTTTGCTCTTTAATCTCGCGGACGGATGGGCTTATAACCTCGAGCCAATGCCGCCAGGAGCTGGACATCTAGAAAAGAGGAAGTCCTGCAGAGGCTGGTTTACCTGCACCGCCAAGCTAGAGACAATATATTACATCCATGAAAGGGTTTGAAGAAATGGAAGCAGTATCCCCTTTTTATGAGAAAAAGCTGGAATGCCGCTTATGTGGTGAATCCTTTACAACCACAAGGCTGCGTTCGAGATTTATCAAGATTGATCACTACGAAAAGGATTTTTGTCCCATCTACCAATCCAATGAAATCAACCCGCTTTTATACTATATTAATGTTTGCCCTCATTGCGGTTTTTCCTATTCGGATGATTTTTCCCGATACTTTCCTCCAGCTACAAAGGAAAATTTAATCGAAAAAGTTTGCAGCCATTGGGTTTCACGAGATTTTGGCAAAACACGAAGTATTCAAGCAGCGATTATAACCTTAAAGCTTGCTGCTTATTGTGCAGATATAAAAAAAGAGAAAAAGATTACGCTGGCAGGGTTGTACTTACGCATTGCCTGGCTTCACCGAATGGCCAGCCAGACGGGTGAAGAGCAGAGGTTTTTGAAGATAGCAGCAAGTCTTTATACTGATGCCTATTTGAGCGAGGATATTCAGAATACACAGATGTCCGAAATGAAGATATTATATCTTATTGCAGAACTGTCATACCGTACTGGACAATTCGATACAGCCGTAAAATATTTTTCCAGGATTATCGAAAGGCAAAACACAACAACAGAAAGAACGATTGTGGAAATGGCAAGGGATCAGTGGTCCGATTTAAGAGAGATTTTAAAAAAAGATGCATAGACATTTTCGAAATATCATTTTGTCTCATAGGGATACGGAAACGATTCTCCTATGAGACAATACTGTTACACCAAGAGCCTAAAACATAGGGTTTTCTTCCAGATAACGATATATATTCTCAACAAGCTCATCTGAAGTCTGAGCTTGTACAATTTCTCCATTCACAAGTGCAAAAAGGGATTCTGCACATAAATCACAGTAATCCAGGCAGCTGTACTCAACTATATCCAGGTTTGGATCATCCTCCAGCTTTTCTAATGCTTTGTAAGCCCCGCTAGCAAGATTGCTTACGCAAAATTCAATAATGGGATTCACTTTCATCACCTCACTACAAATGATTATGCCCTTTTCCTGAGAAATTCTCAATAAAAATGGCTTACTGCTGGCAGTTATACCTGTCTTAAGGTTTGGCACTGCACTGTATAAACAGAATGGCATAACTAAAAGGCAGGATACGGGCAATTTGGAGTATTTACGGGCGAAAAACTTAAGTTTACGGACGAAACAGGCATAAAGACCTAAACTTTTAGTGCTTTACCATATAAAAAAGCATTCTTATCCGAATGCTTTTTATGTGCCTTAATTTACTTCCGGCACTGTATATCCATATTGTTGGAGCTCTTCATAGATGGATTTGAGCCTTGGGTTTCCCTCTCCCACAATTTTCCCCTCGATTGTTACAACTGGATAAAACAAATCTTCATCTATAACTCTTTGAGCAAATTGCTGTATGTCCTCGTCCGTTGGAGGATTAAAAATATCAATGTAGCGGACTATCACTGGCTGATCCTGAAATTTCCTGGAAATGGCTGCACCAAGCCAGTCACAGGTATCTTTTGAGGATGGCAGGTTTACACAGCTCGCACAAATTTGTTCAGCACCATAAACCCGAATTTCTATTTGTTTTTCGACCATATTCTCTCCCCCTTAACACCATTCTACACAACAAATAATGAAACATAAATAGGAAAAAGAAAAGGATAGAATTCGATAATAGATTTTTTCTTTAAACCTTATTATAATAAGAGTATGGAAAGGAGTCGATACACATGTCTGAACAAACGATTAATGAACAAGTTCAAGAAGTTCTAGATAAATTGCGTCCATTTCTTCTTCGCGATGGCGGAGACTGTGAATTAGTTGATGTAGAAGATGGTATTGTTAAACTTCGCCTTCTAGGTGCTTGCGGAAGCTGCCCAAGTTCCACGATTACTCTAAAAGCGGGAATTGAACGTGCTTTATTAGAAGAAGTTCCCGGTGTTGTAGAAGTCGAACAGGTATTTTAATGATAAGCGATCCATTCGAGGATCGCTTTTTATTATCCTCACAGTCCTCCTTAAGGCCGTCCCAGCCACTCAATTTCAGGAATGTTCAACCTTCTCGCAGGAACCTCCGCCATTTCATAAAAGTGTTTTAAAAAAACCTCATAATCCTTTGCCTGCCGGACAATTCCGCGTATTTGGTCTTCCAGCTGAAATCTTGAGCTTTCTCCTCCAACCAAATAGTACTCTTCTACACATGTGAAATAGTGCAATGGGAAAAGCAATCGGGCAAAGATAAGCCGCATAGAAAATGGCGATAACGGTGTTACTGTTTGATAATCCTTCAAAAATCCTTGAATCTCCGGCTGAAAAGTTCGCTTATTTTTAAAATATTGATCGCGTATCCACTCCGCTATATCCCTGCTGCTGTGGTCAAAGACCCAATCAAAAGGATTGTGTATCCAAACTTCACTTCCCCATGCCCCTTTATAAAACCTCTCATGGCAAACCGTCCCGGTGTCATATTCGTAAGGCTCTTCATCGAGCTCTGTGTCCACTAAGTATTGGATAGCATTTTCGCATAACCCGAGGTAATAAGGAAATGACTCCACAAATACCCTGTGAAACTCAACATCTGATTGGTCCTGCATTTGCTGCACCCAGACCATTTCTATTTGTTCAAGTCTTTTTTCCCAGTAATTCTTCCATTCTCCTATGCTTGCCGCTGCCTTGATCTGTTTTGAAATGCTTCTCCCCCTTGCATGGAAGCGCGCCAGCTTCCTCCCTTCTTTTGCTGATTTAGGAGCTTCTATTATATTATTCTCCAAGAGGACAAAATCCTCGTCTTCATGTGTAACAAGGAACTTTTTGTCCTTAGAAGGATAGAAAGTCGATACATACCGGTCGCCTTCGGAGGCTAAATGCTCTGACATCTCATACAACTCTACAAGCACATCTTCCTTTATGTCTGTTACCCCTACAAGGGTGTAAATTTTATCCCTTCGAATAAACCTGCTGTAATTTCCATCCATAAAGGATCGTTCAGATTTAAGGCCAAAATATTCTTTTAAAATATCCACCGCCATAGCCTTCTCCTCCCTTCTCCTGTGCATCCGTCAGAAAATCCTCCTAAAAAGATTCCCTTTCTTCGCCTTATTGTCATATATATGTATCAGAACATGATATTTGTTTATTTTCTAGAAATATTAAAAACATGAAGATAAGGCAACAATAAAGGTATTAAAAAGGAAAAACTGAAATAATATATTCTCTTGATAAAAATACTTTGGAAAAGGTGAAAACGTAATGGAGAAGGAACCAACCATTTCTGTATCAGAACAAACTGCAAGAAGATGGCTGAAGGAACGGGGAGTAGAGATTGAGGATATTGGGGAGCTCGTTATGTTTCTCCAAAAAAAATACCACCCCAATTTAAAAATGGAGGAGTGCATAGAGAATATTCAACGCGTTATTTCTAAACGTGAGGTTCAAAATGCCATTCTGACCGGAATACAGCTTGATATTTTAGCTGAAAAAGGGCTGTTGGAACAGCCGCTGCAAGCCATCATCGAAGAAGACGAAAGCTTGTATGGTGTTGATGAAATCTTGGCGCTGTCGATTGTGAATGTTTACGGATCCATCGGCTTTACTAACTATGGCTATATTGACAAAATGAAGCATGGCATCCTGAAAAAATTAAATGACCATTCCAGTGGCTCCTGCCACACCTTCCTGGATGATATTGTGGGGGCCATAGCCGCTGCGGCTTCTAGCCGACTGGCTCATCGTGCTTCCCCGAATGGATAAGATAACGGATGAAAAAAGGATTCTTATGTGAAGGTCCTGTTAATTGGAGGCAGATCCACTTTTCTCAACCCTGTTGGCACTTTTCCTATGCCACTTGGATGTTTGAAATCAAATAAATCGACCTCCTTGAACATCCTAAAAAGTCATGCTGGTTTGTACAGCATGACTTTTTATTGGAGATATCCTTTTTGTCTCGTGCTATTGCTTCGATTTTACACATCCCACTCATCAAGTGAATCAATGGCATAGGTAGGCTTTTGATCCATCTCCGCCAGGATTTCTCTTGTAGTTACGCCTGTATGAACAAGCAAGGTATCCATCCCTGCTTTCAGCCCTGCTAAAATATCCGTATCGTAATAATCTCCCACCATAATTGTCTCTTCTTTTTTTGTACCCAGGTAAGCAAGGGCTTGTTCCATAATAATCGACTCCGGCTTCCCAATAAAAATTGGCTGGGTTTGCGTTGAAACGGTAATAACGGATGTAATGGAGCCATTGCCTGGCAGAAGTCCCCTTTCGGTTGGCAGCGCAATGTCGGCATTCGTAGAAATGAAAACGGCTCCGCTGCGGACAGCAAGACATGCCAGGGCAAGCTTTTCGTAATTGAGCTCGCGGTCGATGCCAACTACAACAAAATCAGGCTTGTCTGCTGTAATGCTGAAGCCTTTTTCTCTAAGGGCAGTTTGAATGCCTTCTTCTCCAATTACATAAACAGAAGCATCCTGCTTTCTATCAAAAATAAATTGAGCCGTAGCCATTGAAGTAGTAAATACCTGTTCTTTTTTAGTCGGAATATCAAATCCTGATAATTTTTCAGCAACCTGCAGAGGGGTACGAGACGAATTATTGGTTACAAACAGGTAAGGAATTCCTTTGCGATTTAAGCGCTCTATAAAATCACCGGCTGCATCAATTTTCTCTTTTCCTTTATACATGGTACCATCTAAATCAATCAAATACCCTTTATACTTTTTCATTTACTGCATCCCTCTCTCATCCATCCGATTCAAAAAGCACTCCATTTTATGTAAAGGAACGGATGCCTCTATTCCCTCGCTATTACCTATTCTTGCCATAACCTGGTGAATCAATCATTGTTTTTAAAAGCAGAGACGGGTCCAAGCTCATTGGTTAAATAGAGGCGAACCTTATTTGGAAATAATAACAGCACCTCTCTGAATCGGCGGAATGACTCCACTAATTCTGAGGAGTTCACAGCGGCATAGTCCTGTACAAGAACTTTCCTGTAAGAGACTGTTTTCATTATCACTTTGGACATCTCCTGTGTAATGACCTTTTCATCTGTCAAAATATCGATAATGTCCTCATAGCTTCCAGGATCACGCATAATAAATCCATCAATGATAGCATTTCCTACATCCAGAATAGATTCAATAATCGTATGAGCCAGCCTTTCAAAAGCAGCCTTTTCCAGTTCAGTTTCCCATTTATCCCTGCTGTCCATTAAGTGCAGCTGATGTTCCATATATTGCAAATTTCTCTCGATTTTTTCACGGTCAACAAAATACATGGCTTACACCCTTCCTTGTGGCTTGTACAACTTATTTTACCATAATATCTGCTGAGAGCGTTACCAAACGAATGGATAGAATACATCATGCCATACTAACAACAAACGACCAGAAAGGAGTTTAAAATGACGGACGAAAAATACGAGAACAAAGACAAAGAAAAAATGCCCTATACTGATTTTTCCACTGTAGAAACCCAAAAGAATTTCTATATCCCAGAAGATTTCCCAGAAGGGCCTTATGGTTCGCCGAGAGGAGTTGAGGAGGCTGTGAAGGGGAAATCCGAATGGAGAAAAGGAAACCGGCCATACAGTGCATTTAATTATGAGTTTAAATCTTTTCACCAGGATCTTCCTCGTGAATTTCCAGGCTCCCACCCTACGCACGATGACTCTAATGTCAATCAGGAGCCCCCTTATGACGAAAGCAACTAATTTAAAATTTTATTCAAGAATTTTCAACAGGGAGAGCTGATATTTTTGGCTCTCCTTTCATATTTAGATTTTGATAAGGATCAAATGATAATTTGAATGGATGCGTGAGACTTCTTAAATGAAGGTTTGAGTGCCTGGAGCGAAAGTCAACTAGCAGGACGAACAGAACAACACTCAGATCTGAGAAAAAGCTCACTGGCAAATTGAAGACAGAGTTGATTGGAGCGGAAGGTGGGCCCTCCCTGCAGGGATAGCCTTACAAGCCAAATTTAAAAAAACCTGCAAGAAATCTTATGCAGGCCATGAAAAAGATTATATTTTTTTTACAACAAAGTAAGCGCACCCGAAATTACAGTATTCATATAAGTATTCATTTATTGTACTTATTTTTGTGTCATAGGTGGCCTTTGGATTCTGGTCGGAGAAAAAACCCTTAAGCCTTAACTGGCCATATCCCCAGTCCCCGACAATGAAATCATACTTTGTCAGTATATCACTGTAGCGCCCACGGAAAGCTTCTTCATTAAAGCCTTCTCGAAAGTCCTTCACTATCTCGTATGACAGATTTTGAACAGTAATCAATTCCTTCACCTCACAGGACGAAAATCGAATGGTTGTATCTTTAGTTTGTGAACAACCCCTAGAAAAGCCTTCTTCTTAAATTATAACGAATTCGCCAGCAATTACTAAGAAAAAAATTATTATACCAGTGCACTCTAAACACTAGGGGGTGTTTCCATTGAGAATAAGTGCCATGAAGGAATCGAAAAATCTTTCCTTCCTCATTATAACAATCCTGTGCTTTGCTTTGCTGGCAGGTTGCAGTTCCAAAAACAACAATAAGGCTGCCATCGACCCGGGAAATTCAGGTATTTATATAAAAAGCGGCAATACCATTAACCAGTATGACCGTGAGGAACTTCTCAATCCTAATAAAGTCGATACTCAGGCAAAGCAATCACAGGAATTTGGCTATGTCCGCCAGGTAAAAAATTCCCTATCGGGTGGTAATATCCACAATAAGGATATCTATACGATTAATCGCGAAAAGGTAGCAGACACCATCAGCAAATTGGCTGTATCTTTGCCAGACGTTCATGATGCTGCTTCACTTGTTACCGACGAAGAGGTGCTTGTGGCATATCAGACAAAAGCAAAAGGAAAAAAAGCTCGCTTTGATATTGCCGACCAGGTAAAGCGGACAGCAATGTCTGTTGTTCCACGCTGGTACCATGTGTATGTGACAGATGATCCCGCTTTAAGGCGAAATGTAGAAAACCTAGCATCCTTGAATGGCCGATCACCAAATCGAGAGTCCATGATTCAGAATACGGTAAAAATGATGCTAAAAAACTCGCCTCAAGGACGCAGAATGTCTTCAGGCGAAAATGCAAATGGTGAAGCTACCAATGAATTGAATGGCAAAATCCCAGACCCCAATGATTACCGCAAACAAAAAGAAAGCGGCAATCTCTAAAGAAAAGCGAAAGCGCCTTGCTCATCAGCGTACAGATTTCATAGTCTACGACTGAGATAAAGGAAACTAGATGTTGACTTATCGTAGGGAGTAGACGTAGAAATCTGCTAGCTGATAGGCGCTGGAGCTAGACAATGAAAAGCGAAAACACCTAATTATAGGTGGAAAAAACTGCGCCCCGTTGGACGCAGTTTTTCCTTAGTTTGCTTCTTGGACGACTTTTTCTTCACCTAACGCCTGTTTAGCCTTTGCTGCCGCATTTACCTGTTCATCTGCATGATAGGAAGAACGGACAAGCGGACCTGCTTCACAGTGGCTGAAGCCTTTTTGGAGAGCGATTTCACGAAGCTCCGCAAATTCATCAGGATGATAATATTTTTGTACTTTAATATGCTTTTTAGACGGCTGCAAATACTGTCCAAGCGTTAAAATATCTACATTATTTTCACGAAGGTCGTCCATCGCCTCGATGATTTCTTCCTTTGTCTCTCCTAATCCAAGCATAATGCTGGATTTTGTAGGAATATCCGGCTGCATTTCTCTTGCACGTCGGAGGAATTCAAGGGAGCGCTCATATGTTGCCCGTGCGCGTACTCTTGGAGTTAATCGTTTTACGGTTTCGATATTATGATTTAATATGTCCGGGCGTGAGTCCATTAAAGTCTTTAGGTTTTCATACTCACCCGCCATATCGGAAGGAAGTACCTCTATAGAAGTAAACGGGCTTTTCCGTCTGATTGCCCTTACAGTCTCAGCAAATACTGCTGATCCGCCATCCTTCAGGTCATCTCGAGCTACCATTGTAATAACCACATGTTTCAGGTTCATTAGCTGAACTGAATCAGCAACACGCTCAGGTTCTTTCCAATCGAGCTCTGATGGAAGACCGGTTTTAACAGCGCAGAACCGGCAGGCACGTGTACAAACATCCCCCAGGATCATAAAGGTGGCTGTGCGGCGTACGGCCCAGCACTCATGAATATTTGGGCATTTTGCTTCTTCACAGACTGTATGTAAATTTTGTTCTCTCATCATTTTCTTTAAGCCAGTATAGTTGTCATTCGTATTTAATTTTATTTTTAACCAATCTGGTTTGCGTAAATACTCATCCCGGTTGTTCTTCATGATATCATCTCCATATTTAATCTATGTCAAGTATCCGCTCTCACTTTATCATACTAAACGCTCATTATACAAGCAATGGACCTTTTTTATTACCAATATTTTTTATTTATGAAAAGGGCTTTCATACACAAAATAATCACAGGCAAGTACCATAAAGGAGGCTCGGAATGTTGCATATCATTCGGGTAAGCTTTCTCAGCTTGATCTTATGTTTTCTTATCCCTTCTCTTGCCAAAGCGGCAGAGGTGAGTGACCAAAAAATATTTCAGGCGAGAATGAATTTATATAAGAGTTTGGAGGCTGCCACCCAGATCCCTTGGTATTATCTTGCAGCGGTAGACCATTATGAGCGCAGCCTCAGATCGGCAAGAACCGACCTTCCAAAACCCACTGGGGTAACAGGCATTTATATTCCTCCTGAAAAGTGGTCGGGATGGCTGAATCCAAATCACTTTGATGACCACCCCCTCTCCATCCTTATTTTTGACGGAATGGGTGTAGACGGGAATGGAGACGGCAAAGCAAGCCTCAAAGAGGATGAAGATATTCTTTTTTCTTTTGCACATTATATATTAAATTACGGCATTGATGACGACCATTTCCGAATGGCTCTTTGGAATTATTATAAAAGGGATAAAGCAGTAGGACTGATTTTGGAGAAAGCAAAACTTTATCAGCATTTTGGGAAGCTTGACTTAAACCAAAAAGCATTTCCCCTTCCTCTGCGTGCCAACTACAGCTATCGCAGTACCTGGGGCGACTCACGAGGCTGGGGCGGCAAGAGAGTCCATGAAGGTACGGATATATTTGCAGATTATGGGGTACCGGTTAAAGCTACGACCTATGGAATCATTGAAATGAAGGGCTGGAATAAATACGGCGGCTGGAGAATCGGTATCCGTGATATCAATAATACCTATCATTATTTTGCACATTTAAGCGGATTTTCCAAAGGGCTTAAGGTTGGCCAAATCGTGGAGCCCGGTATGGTAATCGGAGGAGTCGGAAGCACGGGATACGGTCCCCCTGGGACATCTGGCAAGTTTCCCCCTCACCTCCATTATGGAATGTACAAGGACAATGGAAAAAGGGAATGGTCTTTTGATCCATACCCGCATTTAAGAACATGGGAAATTCTTGAAAAAAAGAAAAGGAAATAAGCAGTCTCCGTCAAAGGATAAAAGATAAAGAATGGGCAGCTGCATGAAAAAGCTTCGGCATATGCCGAAGCTTCTTTATTTCCCTGTGTTAGACTTCGACGGAATTTGAATCGTTGGAGAACCCCCTGTTCCACTGCCATTAAAATACTGCGGCACCTCACCCGGAAAGTATCCCAACACGCCGATTGGCACATCTTCTTTATAATGGGTCATAGCTGTTTCAAAAGGAACAATGACCTGAACATTCACTTCAATGTGCATCATTACCGAAACTTTTGAGTTATTAATGCCTGAAGGTACAACGTCATATTTAATATCTGGTATTACATCCCCCACAAAGTGGAATTGAACCGGTATTTTTGGTCCTAAATTTCCCAGCAGTGCTACCTTTGTTGCTTCACCAAGAGGAACCGAATAAACCGTTCCTTTTCGTTTGTTTTCTGGTGTATTGTTGACGGAAAGGTTTGTAAGGTTTTCAAGAGCCGCTGTGTCTCCATCCTCAGCTTTCTTTAAATTAATCAATATGAGATTGGTCACTTCCGTTTTTACTTTGTTAATGACAGGAGAATTCTGTGTGACTCCTGTGATATCACCGTTATTATTGCGGTAGATGGTCACCATGTCCTTATAATCTGTTGTTGCTTTTTGATTGACCGCATTATTTACAACCAAAGAGGCAATTTTTTGCGTTTCCGTTTCTGCAAAGCTCATTAAGGTCGGTTTAATGGCCTTATCTACAATCCATAAGCCTATCAGCGTTGAAAAAATAAAAAAGGAAAAGGAAAGCAACAGAACATATTTGAACGGCAGAGGGCCTCGCCGGGATTTTCTTGTACGCATTTTGGGCATGAAAAATCCCCTCCTTACAAGCTATATGTATGCTTGTAAGAAAAGGATTAGCTCAAAAAAAGATTATTTTTTCAGCTGTATTCCTACAGCATTTTTAAAAGAGCTTCCCTTCCCTTTATCCCCGGGATAATGCCGAGATTTTCTGCCTCCTTCGTGACCGATTCCAAAGGGGCATCCAGAAGCTCATCAATAGTTGTTACACCAACGGCTCTGCCAGCAATAATCTTTCTATGGCTCAATCGTTCATTCAAAAGTCTAATATCCAATGCTCCGCACATGATATACCCCTTAAGGCCTGCAACTGTAAGTAGGGTTGTCTTGGGCAGCCTAACCGTCGTAGCAATAAAAGGATTGCCACGAATGAAAACCTGGTCGACTATCACCATGTCCTTTTCTCCTCTCACAATAATAAAGATTTGTTTATGATTATCTTTATGAGAGGAAACAAAAGTGATGCCTGCAAAATCATAAAGAAGGATTATTTTTACAGACTCATTCGTAAGCTTTATTGTATTTGGATTAAGGCTCTTATCAAAAACTTTGTTGCTAATTGAAACAAAAAAATGCTTAAAAATCCACATTCAGTATACTTGTGAATCGAAAAGATGCCACAGTTACAAACAAAATACGGGTTTATTTCTAAGAACAACAGCATGTACTAAAGGCTATCAATTCAAAAAAACAGCCGACAAGAACTTTGTCTCGCCAGCTGTGGTATTACTATTTAAATAAAGGTTTAGGGGACAGTTTCTAAAATTAGTTTATTTTAATGTATCCGGTGGATTGTGCAGCGAATGGCCGGAGCCTTCATGGGATTCCAGACTGGCGTTTTTGTTGCTTTCCTTTAATAAAGAATTTTCTGAATCGGCCATCGCGGAATCCATCAGTTCTGATCCGGCTTCAGCAAACTTCGACCCTATTTCCTTCAAATCCTCCGTCATGTATTTGACACTTGATAGTGCATCCTTAGATATGTCCTTTACATCATTTACTTTTCCAAAGATGCCTTCATTCACATTCTCATAAAGGTGCTGCAAATCATTCATGGCATCCTTTAGTGTAGCGGCTGCCGTTTTAAAACGTTGCATCATTTGTTCCTTTACTTCCCCTGGGTTGTCCTTGACATGAGATATCATGTCCATCGAGGAGTCCTTAATGTCCATTGCTGTTTCTTTCATTTTATTTCGTGTTGAGGAATCAAGCATTGCAATGAGAGCACCTACAGCTCCTCCAATCATTATTCCCTTTAGGAGTTTACTGTTGGAGCTTTGCTGCCTCATTCTCTGTTCTACCATTTTCCTTCCTCCTTTTTTCTGCCTGTCTAATTTTTCTCATTCCCGGTAATCCTCTTATTCAAACAGATTTCCTTTCCTTTTATAAGGATTGCTCTATTAAAGCTGTATGCTAATGATGATGTAGACATGTTTGATTTGGACAAACAAACAGGTTTAATGCAGCGATTAAAAAAAAGATATCTATGCTAAAAAACAACAGAGATTTCTAACAAAGCCTATTTAATAAAAAATTTATGCTTATCCTTCAAAAAAACCCCCACCTGATGCTATCCAGATGAGGGCTTTTCATTTTATAAGTAATCCCTGCGTAATTTCCACTTAAGGACATCCCGAAGAAATTCAGGCATATGGTATTTTTTGGGCAGACGATATAATTCAGGAAAGAAATGGCCGAAGGTGTACATGTCAACGGTCGCTAACGTGTATTCCTTTGTTCGATCAAGCTTCTTTCCTTTTATATTAATTTCGCTAGTCTCTTTATTGATTTCGATGTTCCGGTAGACAAATACCCCAAGAATTTCACCACGGAACCCAAGTCCTTTTAGTTCCCATTCCGGCCAGTCAGGATTCAAGGTTTGAAGAATGACGGATTCTAAATCTTTTCCTGATAGCTTGAAAGAACAAGGATTTATCGGATGCGGTAAAATCCGGTGGACGTCATAATCTGTTACGACGCCCTTCTTAAGATTGCCCATTACAAGACCTGATTGCAAAAAGGCACAGTCCGCTTCACACCATTCCGCCAGCGCCTCACAAAGATAGGAGGGAAGCAGGGATTCTTGAAACCATTCTGTCATTAAGCTTTCAGGCAGCGTGGCGACTGAATGGTTCATGAGCGCTCTCCCCTGCTCCTGGAACCATTGTATTTCTTTTTCCTCAGAAGCCGGTGGTTCAAGGTTTCCCGTTTCAAAAAGCACCGCACTTTTTTCAGTGACTTTCTTTTTTACTTTATCCAGCTGTAATTGAACATACCCAACGTAATGCCCATGTTTTCCTCCAGCTCCCAATAAAGACTGGTTCAATCTTCTGCCATGTTGAAGTACGTGGTGAGTGTGGCCTCCAAGAATAAGATCAACTTCAGGGTATAGCTCAGCAATTTTTTCATCATCCTGAATCCCTAAGTGAGAAAGGAGAATGATGATATCCGCTTCTTCCTTTAAAGCAGCAAGCTGGTCAGAAAGCTCTGTAAAGGGCTCACGAAGCTGCCACCCAAGCAGTCTATAAAGCTTTTCAAAGTATGCAGTGACCGCTGTAACGCCTATTTTGATACCATGTTTTGTTTGATATATTTTTCTCGGAATGGTCCAGGCAGGCCTTTGATTGCCGTTTTCTTTATACAAATTAGCTAAAATTAGATCAAATGCTCTGTCATGATAAAGCTCATCAAGATCATGGTGAGCGAGAGTAATTCCTTCGTTATTGCCAATTGTCGCTGCCGTATATCCCAGATCGTTTAAAAGCTTGATATTCCCTTTTCCGAGAGTTCCCTCTGTATAAGGATGCCAGCGATCTACATGATCACCAATATCAAAAAGGAAAACCTCTTCCCCATCTCGGGCATGTCCTGATTTTTTTTCCTGTAAAAAATGGCGGATTTTCGGCCAGTTTTCAAAGTGGCTGTGAATGTCATTTGTATGATAAATGTGGATAGTTTCAGTCATGAACGTCTCTCCCAGTTTAGGATGAACCATTAAAATAAATCAAGCTGCCGAGGTGCAAGTCCGGTGTATGTTATGCCCAGCTCCTCGATCAATTGCAGAGCATTGTCGCTTGCGTCTCCTCCGGAATTATTATTAAAAATAATGTAGATCTCTTCAGTTTGTTCTTGCAGCAGCTTAAGTTTGTCCTTCCACTCCGCAAGCTCCTCCTGACTATAGCGGTACAGATATCGGACTTCACGCCAATCTCCTTGCGCTGGCCGGTTCCAGCCATACACATTTCTTCCGTGAAAACGAATCAGGGTTTCCTGTTTATCTGTGGCTTTTAGGATCGTTGGAATAGAACCCTGCCCTGCCTGCGGCTCGTCACAAATACTGTGAATCCAATTTTCATCCTCCATAAAGGAAAGCGTTTTGTCTATGTACTGCTGGGAAAACCATGATTGGTGCCGAAATTCCAAGGCAACAGGGATGCTTCCCATGTGCATCCTGCAGTAGCGAAGATAATCTACATGCTCCTTTTTGCAATCGAACCACGGGGGAAATTGAAATAGGACCATCTTCAGTTTATTAGCCTCTTGATAAGGCTTTAAGGATTGTATAAAGGCGTCAAACATTTCTTCCATTGTTTGAAAAGGGATTTCCCCTCTTAGATGGCCGGTCATTCCCTGATACGCTTTTACAATAAATTGAAAGGAGGACGGCGTTTCTTTTACCCATTTTCGGGCATTTCTTTCAGGCTGTACCGCATAAAAGGTGGAATCCACTTCAACAATTGGAAAAAAAGATGCGTATTCTCTTAGTTTCTCTTTTGTAGAGCTTCCATTTGTATAAAGGGCATCATGATCGCCCCAGCCTGCTAATCCAATATAAATCAAAGCAATCACCGCCTTTAAGTCCATCCCATTTTACCATAATTAAAGTGCAAGATAAAAAACTCTGTTTATACATTAAAAGCGGAAGCGCCTCGTTTATCGGCGTACGGATTTCGGAGTCTTCGACTGAGATAAAGGAAACACAGCGAGGGACGAGCTGATGTTAACTTATCGCAGGGAGGAGACGCAGAAATTCGCTAGCAGATAGGCGCTGAAGCTGGATAGAGAAAAGCGGAAGCGCCTCGTTTATCGGCGTACGGATTTCGGAGTCTTCGACTGAGATAAAGGAAACACAGCGAGGGACGAGCTGATGTTAACTTATCGCAGGGAGGAGACGCAGAAATTCGCTAGCCGATAGTCGCTGGAGCTGAACAGAAACTTCATTGGTTAAATACTTTTTTCAAAAAAATTTTAATGCTTTTTTTCTCAAATAAAAAACCCGTTTGAATAAATCAAACGGGTTCTCGCGAGATTCCATTATCCAATGGAGCCTTCCATTTCGAACTTAATCAAACGGTTCATTTCAACAGCATATTCCATTGGAAGCTCTTTTGTAAATGGCTCAATAAAGCCCATAACAATCATTTCAGTTGCTTCTTCTTCAGAAACACCGCGGCTCATCAAGTAGAATAATTGCTCTTCTGATACCTTAGATACCTTTGCTTCATGCTCCAATGAAATGTTGTCATTCAAGATTTCATTATAAGGAATCGTATCAGATGTTGATTGGTTATCCATAATCAATGTGTCGCACTCAATATTGGAACGGGCACCCTCCGCTTTGCGGCCAAAGTGCACAATTCCGCGGTATGTTACTTTACCGCCGTGCTTCGCAATCGATTTAGAAACAATGGTAGAAGATGTGTTTGGTGCAAGGTGAAGCATTTTTGCACCTGCATCCTGATGCTGGCCTTTACCGGCAATCGCAATAGAAAGTGTCATTCCGCGTGCCCCTTCACCCTTTAGGATAACAGCAGGATACTTCATGGTTAATTTAGATCCAATGTTGCCATCAATCCATTCCATCGTAGCATTAGCATCACAAACGGCACGCTTGGTAACAAGATTGTACACGTTGTTTGCCCAGTTTTGAATAGTGGTATAACGGCAATACGCATCCTTTTTAATGATGATTTCAACGACCGCACTGTGAAGGGAGTTTGTAGTGTAAACAGGTGCTGTACATCCTTCTACATAATGAACGTGTGCGCCTTCATCCACAATGATCAGTGTACGTTCAAATTGTCCCATGTTTTCAGAGTTGATACGGAAATACGCTTGAAGCGGCGTATCAACCTTTACACCAGGAGGAACATAGATAAACGATCCTCCAGACCACACAGCAGAGTTAAGAGCTGAGAATTTATTATCTGTGGGAGGAATTACCGTTGCCCAGTGCTCACGGAAAATGTCTTCATTTTCACGAAGGGCAGAATCCGTATCTTTAAACACGATTCCCATCTTTTCAAGGTCTTCCTTCATGTTATGATAAACAACCTCTGATTCATACTGTGCAGATACACCGGCTAAATACTTTTGCTCCGCTTCAGGAATTCCAAGCTTGTCAAACGTATTTTTAATTTCTTCAGGAACCTCATCCCAAGAACGCTCAGACTTCTCCGATGGCTTTACATAATAGGTAATTTCATCGAAATTTAATCCGGCCAAGTCCCCGCCCCATTGCGGCATCGGCATTTTGTAAAAATGCTCTAATGACTTTAAACGGAAATCAAGCATCCACTGGGGCTCATTTTTCATTTTTGAAATTTCTTCAACGATTTCTTTTGTCAATCCCCGTTTGGAACGGAAAATTGACACATCACGATCATGGAAACCGTATTTGTATTCCCCGATTTCAGGCATCTTCTTTGCCATAAATCATTCCTCCATTCTTATGTCAGGCATAGCTGTATAGAAAGCCAGCCGGTTTATTCTTCCTTCAACCCTTTTTCCATTGCCTTCCATGCAAGCGTGGCACATTTAATGCGGGCAGGGAATTTGGATACCCCTTGCAGCGCCTCAATGTCGCCAAGATCGATCTCATCATCATAATCCTTCCCCTGGACCATATCAGAAAAAATGTGTGACAGCTTATAGGCAGTTTCTACATCTTTTCCTATAATCATTTGGGTCATCATGGATGCTGATGACATGGAAATGGAACAGCCTTCGCCTTCGAACCTGGCATCGGTTATCTTTCCGTCTTCTACTTTCATCGTCAAGTGAATCCGATCGCCGCAGGTAGGGTTATTCATATCTATAGTGAGGTTACCATCTTCAAGAGTACCTTTATTTCTTGGATTTTTATAATGATCCATAATCACGCTTCGATAAAGCGCGTCTAGATTATTAGAAGACATCGCTGAAATACTCCTTTGTTTTGGCAAGCCCTTGGACGAGCTTGTCAATATCTTCTTCTGTGTTATAGAGGTAAAAGCTTGCCCTAGCAGTTGCAGACACATTCAGCCACTTCATTAACGGCTGTGCACAATGATGTCCGGCTCTGACCGCTATTCCCTCTGCATCCAGAACAGTTGCTACATCGTGTGGATGCACATCCTGAATGTTGAAGGTAACAAGTCCAGCTCTATCTTCAGACTTTCTTGGACCGTAGATAGACAGTCCTTCTATTTCGGACATTTTCTCTAAAGCATATGCAGCTAAATGATGCTCATACGCAGTGATTTGATCCATGCCGATTTCTTCAAGGAAATCAATCGCAGCCCCAAGGCCGATTGCTCCTGCAATGATAGGAGTACCGCCTTCGAATTTCCAAGGCAGCTCTTTCCATGTGGAGTCATAAAGATCCACAAAGTCAATCATTTCACCGCCGAATTCCACCGGCTCCATTTTTTCTAAAAGATGTTTCTTTCCATACATTACCCCGATACCGGTGGGGCCACACATTTTATGTCCTGAGAATGCAAGGAAATCGCAATCCAGATCCTGGACGTCTACGCGGACATGAGGAGCGCCCTGTGCAGCATCGACAACAAGATAGCCACCGTTTTCGTGTGTGATTTTTGCCACTTCTTTAATCGGGTTGATGGTGCCAAGAACATTGGAAACATAGGCCATAGCCACAAGCTTCGTTTGCGGTGTGATGGTTTTTCTCACATCATCCAACGAAATGGTTCCGTCTTCCTGCAGGGGTACATATTTTAACACAGCACCCTTCTGCTTTGCTAATTGCTGCCATGGAATTAGGTTGCTGTGGTGTTCCATATAAGTGATAACAATTTCATCACCTTCACCGACATTTTCTCGTCCAAAGCTTTGAGCAATGGTATTCATTGAGGTGGTGGTACCGCGTGTAAAGATAATTTCTTCCATAGAGGAAGCATTGATAAAACGCCGTACTTTTTCGCGTGCTCCTTCGTACTGGTCCGTTGCCAGTGTTCCCAAAGTATGCACACCGCGATGAACATTGGAATTATATTTGCGATAGTATTGTTCCACTGCCTCTATGACCTGTACAGGTTTTTGAGAGGTAGCCGCACTATCCAAATATACCAGTGGATGGCCATTGACTTCTTGGTTGAGTATTGGAAACAGCTCGCGTATCCCTTTGATATCCATTACTTAACTTTCCTTTCAATTACTTCAGTCAGCTGTTTTTTCACAGCTTCAATCGGCAATTGGTTTACGACAGGAGCCAGGAATCCATGGATGACTAAGCGTTCTGCATCTTTTCTGGAAATACCGCGGCTCATTAGATAATACAATTGATTAGGGTCAACTCGTCCAACAGATGCAGCATGTCCCGCCATAACATCGTCTTCATCAATTAATAGCATTGGATTGGCATCACCGCGTGCTTTTTCACTAAGCATTAACACACGTGATTCCTGTTCTGCATTAGACTTTGTAGCGCCATGCTCAATCTTGCCGATTCCATTAAAGATCGAGGATGCCGCTTCCGTCATAACACCATGCTTCAGGATAAAGCCTTCTGTATTTTTCCCAAAATGGGTAATATTTGTTGTGAAGTTTTGGGTTTGTTTTCCGCGTCCAACCACTACTGTTTTTGAATTTGCGTTGGATCCGTCTCCAAAAAGGTAGGTTGTATTGTCAGAAATGGTATTGCCATCGTTCATCATGCCAAGAGCCCATTCAATGGAAGCATTGCGTTTTGCTGCTCCGCGGCGGTTTACATACGTAGTGATGCCTTCTGCAAGGTGATCCACGCAGCCATAGGAGATTTTTGCATTGTCGTTTGCCACAAGCTCTGTAATGTTATTCAAAATACCTTTTGCTTCGCTGTTTACAGAAATATAGTTTTCAACATACGTAACAGCGCTGTTATCGTCTGCAACAACCAAAACATGGTTGAAAAGTGGAGCATCTGCATGATCCTGAACATATATAGTTTGGATTGGTTCCTTCACTTCCACATTTTTAGGGATGTAAAGAAAAGTTCCGCCGTTTACTAACGCCGCATGAAGGGCTGTCAGTTTGTGTTCATCCACTTTTACAGCATCCGTCATAAAATATTTCTGAACTAGCTCAGCATGGTCTTTCACAGCTGTGAAAATATCCGTAAAAATGACCCCCTGGGCTTTTAGTTCTTCAGATAAAGATAAAAATGCCGGAGTTTGGTTGTGCTGGATATACAAATTTTTATTCGTTTCTTCTGCTTCAATGACCAATTTCACTTGCTCAGGAAGCTGATCTAATGAATCATATGTTTCACTGTCCAATGCATGCTGTTCAAATTGTGTGAAATTCCAGTTTGTAATTCTTGTTTTATCAGGCCTCGGCATAGGAAGGTCTTCTGCTTTTTGTAAAGCATTCAGACGAAGCTCCGTAAACCATTGCGGCTCGCCTTTCTCTGCAGAAAAAGAGCGTACGTAATCCTGATTTACTGATAGTGTTGTTTCGACAGTCATTTTTATCCCCCTAACCTTAGGCTTCTTGACCTACAGTTTCGTCTTCAATACCAAGCTCTTGCTTAATCCAGTCGTATCCTTCTGCTTCAAGTCGCTGTGCCAGTTCAGGACCGCCGGACTTCACAACTCGGCCTTGCATCATAACATGAACAAAGTCAGGAGTGATGTAATTTAATAGACGTTGATAGTGAGTAATCATAATGCAGGAAAAATCGCTGCTGCGCATTTCGTTAATTCCTTTGGAAACGATCTTCAAAGCATCGATATCAAGACCGGAGTCAATTTCGTCAAGAATGGCAAATGCAGGCTTAAGCATCATCAATTGAAGGATTTCGTTGCGTTTTTTCTCACCGCCGGAGAAACCTTCATTTAAATAACGCTGTGCCATATCAAGATCCATTTCAAGGAATTCCATTTGTTTGTCAAGCTCGCGGATAAATTTCATTAGCGATACTTCATTACCTTCACCGCGTTTGCTGTTGATGGCAGAACGAAGGAAGTCGGCATTTGTTACACCGCTGATTTCACTTGGATATTGCATAGCTAAGAAAAGACCGGCACGTGCACGCTCATCCACTTCCATCTCAAGGACATCTTTGCCATCGAGTGTAATGCTGCCTTTTGTTACAGTGTATTTTGGGTGGCCCATGATAGCGGATGATAGAGTGGATTTACCCGTTCCGTTTGGTCCCATGATCGCATGGAATTCGCCGCTTTTCACTTCTAAATTAACACCTTTAAGAATTTCTTTTCCTTCTATTTCTACATGAAGATCCTTTATAATAAGTGTTGAACCTGCCATGATCATACCTCCGTGTTATATAAATTCTTGAATTGTCATTCTCAATTTATTCTCATTATAATCTTATAACAAATGAAAACTAATATCAACAGAGAAGGGTTTCATTTTAGCCTTCAGAAAACCTTGCCAAAAGAGCTGAATTGTGCCATAGGATGACTCCAACTTAGACATTTCAATCAAGAAAAATGAAAGGTCCCCCTTAGACGGCAAGTGGAAAATTGGACATAAAAAAGCCAGCATATTGAATGCCGGCTTATATGTTTAGTGCATGGGATTATTTTGTAGATACTGCACCGCATCCTGGACAAGTGTTACTCCCTGGCTCATCGCTGCTCCTCCGCCGAAGGCTGCCGTCACACCAATCGCTTCATATATTTCTTGTTCTGAGCAACCTTGATCCAAACATCCCTTTACATGATAGATAATGCAATACTCATCCTGTGCATAAAGGCTGATCCCCAACGCAATTAATTGCTTTTCTTTTTGGCTGAGCACCCCTTCTTTAAAGCACTCTTCAGTAAACGCATTATATTTGCTGGCGAGCTCCGGCATTTTTTGAGTAAACGTCCCCACTCCGGTTTTATAGTCAAGTAATGCATTATCAATTTGGTTTTGAAATTCAGTCAACGTATTCAACTCCATTTCCTATATCGATTTTCTTTACCATATAGATTGAAAATAGTTTTTTATAAAAGAGCTATTGATTTCCGCTCCAATCATAAGAACAAAAGCTTAAGTTCAACATTAATAGTATGTTTGCCAGCATAAAGAAATATGTAAACCATTTGATAAATCCATAATGGCAAAAGCAAAAAAAAAATCAGCCGTCCAACGGGCTGATCCTTTCCAAACTATATGATTAAGCTTGGTTGAAAACGTCTGTTAATACAGGTACAATTTGTTTCTTTCTGGAAACAACGCCTTTTAGAACAGCTGTACCGTTTTCAAGTGTCACATTAAATGCTTTTTCTACTTCCTGCGTTTTTGAACCAACTGCAAGAGCAACAGAATCGTTCGTTAAAATATCTGTTACCACAAATAAGAACAAGTCCAGGTTCTTGTCCTGAATTTGCTTTGTAATAACCTCTTCTAATTCCTTTTTAAGCCCCATTACTTCACTTGTATCAACAGCATTTACCTGTGCAATTTCCACTTTTGCACTTCCCATGCTGAATTCCTTTGCATCAAGCGAAATCAATTGTTCAACCGTTTTACCGCTTAAGTCCGCACCGGCTTTTAACATTTCCAAACCGTATGTTTCAGCGTCGACTCCTGCAACTTCCGCTAATTCTTTTGCAGCTGAAATATCTTCCTCCGTGCACGTTGGGGATTTAAATAATAAAGAATCAGAAATGATAGCAGAAAGCATAAGGCCAGCAATATTTTTTTCAATTGCAACGCCGTTTTCCTTATACATTTTATTTAAAATAGTAGCTGTACAGCCTACAGGCTCTGCACGGTAATATAATGGATCGCTTGTCTCAAAATTGGCAATGCGGTGGTGGTCGATTACTTCAAGAATGCGGACATCAGCAATATCATCAGCGCTTTGCTGGCGTTCGTTATGGTCAACCAGGATAACGTTTTTGGCTTCTCCTGCTACTTTGCCAACAAGTCTTGGAGCTTCGGCATGGAAGTGGTTTAAAGCAAATTGAGTTTCCCCGTTTACTTCTCCTAAGCGGACAGCCTCTGCATTTTTGCCCAGCTTATTTTTCAGGTCTGCATAGGCAATCGCTGAGCAGATCGTATCAGTATCAGGATTCTTATGGCCAAAAATTAGTGTTTTTTCCATCTCATTCTTCTCCTTTATATAGGGAACCCATTCCCGTAAGTCTAGTATGTAATCTTTCCTTAGATTTTATTTTAGCATATCTAAAGAGACAATTTCATTGTAAATGTTCTTTCCCATAATAGAAAGGAGAAGGATCAATTTTCATATGAATAGAATAGTTCATTTTGCATGCTAGGCACATCCACAGGAGTCTGTTATCTTCGGCTACAATCTACTTTAGATTCAGGTCAACATCGGGTTTTATTAGAGACATCAGTAGTGCCCTGTTCCTCCTGCTGGTTGATTTGCGCTTCACGCACTCGCTTTCCGCGGGGCGGTAGTGGAGCCTCCTCGTCGCTGTGCTCCTGCGGGGTCTCCCCTTACACGCTGATCCCGCAGGAGTCTCGCGCCTTCTGCTTCAATCAACTTTGGAATCAGACCACAACATTGTAATTTAAGAAAGACATGGGAGGTGCCCTGTTCCTCCTGCTAGTTGATTTTTACTGCAAGCATTTGCTTTCTGCAAACGATAAGCCCCTCCTCACTGCAAAAACTAGTGCTTATCTCCCCTAAATTGTTTTAATAGTTCCGCCCCCTCAGCATATGATAAAATCAACATAAAAAATCCAATAATAAAGACTTTATCTAAAGGAGACATCTTGGTTAAAGCTTAATTGAAGCCTTTATCCTGAAAAAGATTTTTTTAAAAAAAGCAGCATTATTTATATGGATTCTAGCAGATTAAGCGGATCATTTTCTGCAACTCCTTCATATTTGCGGCAGAGCCATAAAACAGCCTCTAATAATAGTAAATGCCTGAATGAACCCTCTACTTCAATATGGCCCATTTTTTTTAACTGGCTTAGTCTCACTTCTCCGTTCAGCAAAACCCTTAAAATAGACTCCGGGCCTGCAATTTCCAAATCTGCACTTGAACTGTTCTCCCCTGCCTGGTAATAAATATCCTGTTCAGAAAGGCTTATGATCCAAGACTCTTTGCCACTCTGTATTAACGCTGTAAATGGATTGCTGGGCAGCAGCTCCAACAAATGGCTGCGTTCTTCGAGTTTATAAAACAAACGATTTAAATACTTATCCACGATTTCCACATCCCGTCCATTTGTCATACGATTATATTCCTTGCCTTCTACCTTTAATCCTTTTACAATCGTTCAACATTATCCCCTATAAAAACATAAAAAAAGACAGCAGACCGATGATGCTTCCGCTGTCTTATCTATTTCCCAAGAAATATGTCATTTTATAGTTGCTTTTAATACACTTTTTCATGAATTAAAAATACCGGATCGAATGGGGATTTTTACTCAGACGGCCCGTTATTTTTGCTAGTCATTTTTTCATAAATGTAAGGTACAGAATGGAATGCATATAATTTTTCTTTTACCCGACCATTTTGAAAAAGAAGCAGGCAAGGGACACTTTCAATTGAAAACTTCTCTGCCATTTCAGGCATGAAGTTCAGGTCTGCCTTTCCAAAAGAGTAGCCTGTTTTAAGCTGCTCCACAACATCGAGCATCTTTGAAGCCACCTTGCAGGTCCCGCAAAGGGGAGTATAAAAGTACAGGGCAAAAGCCTGCTCATCGTGCTGCAGTATATGGATTTCATCTTGAGTCAGGATTCTCATTGTTCAATTCATCCTTTGCGTCTAGTTAAGGGCTTCTTTTCGCACAACATTGCTGAGTATAATTTTTCATCGTACATAGCAGTATCATACAAAAATAGTTAAAAAACACCTTGGAACAAGTCCAAGGTGAAGGAGAAAAATATTAATCTTCGTTAATCATTTCTTCATATTGCTCAGCTGTCATTAGGCTGTCCAATTCGGCTGCATCAGCTGGCTCTACTACGATCATCCATGCTTTGTCATATGATGATTCGTTCACATATTCAGGATTGTCCCCTAAATCTTCATTTACTTCTACTACTTTTCCGCTTACAGGCGCGTAAAGCTCAGAAACCGTTTTAACGGATTCAACGCTGCCGAATGGTTCATTTGCCGTAACTGTATCTCCTACTTCAGGAAGCTCGACAAAAACAATATCCCCTAATTCAGATTGAGCGAAATCTGTAATGCCGATACGGACATTACCGCCTTCTTGCTTAACCCACTCATGCTCTTCTGAATAACGCAATTCTTTTGGTACACTCATCCATATTCCCTCCATCTAATCATCCGTATTTCTACAAAATTCTTTACGTTTAAAAGTGAAGTTTCCCCTTCAAACAAATCTATTCACTTTATATTTACATATTTCTCAGGTAGAAAGCAAGAAAACTCTCTTTATTTTCACAGCCATTTTTGCTCATATTCTTCTTCTTTAAAACCAAAAGAAGCTTTGCTGCCATTTGTTACGACTGGACGCTTTATCAGCATGCCGTCAGAGGCTAAAGTTGTCAGGAGTTCATCTTCTGATGCAGTTTTCATTTTATCCTTTAACCCCAGCTCCCTGTATTTCATGCCGCTGGTGTTGAAGAGCTTTTTAAGCTCCAGTCCGCTTTGTTGATACAATGATTTCAATTCTTCCTTTGAAGGAGGATTATCTACAATATTCACCGCTTCAAAAGAAACATTATGATTTTCAAGCCACTTTTTCGCGTTGCGGCAAGTTCCGCATTTAGGGTACCAGTAAAAAGTCAAAGACACGTTCTATTCACCTTTCTTTTTTTAGATGTCTTAGAAGTATAGCAGAAGTTTCTACTTTTTCGAAATGAATAAAATCGTTATGTATCTCTCGTTTCCTGCAGTGTAAATCAATTTTCCAAAGGGCTTCCCACATAATGAGCCAAATCTAACTTTAAAAGCCATTCTACTCTTGATAAATCAAATCATTCTCTCATTCGTATGGAAGAGTAAACTGCCATGAAACACCAAACTTATCAACCGTCCAGCCAAACTTCTTACTAAATGGATATTCACCTAATGGCATGAGTACACCGCCAGCTGATAACCCCTCGTAAAGCCGGTTTATCTCCTCTTCCGTATCACAATTAATAAACAACGAGAAAGAAGGTGTAAATGTAAAATCGTGCTTCATGTTGCTGTCAATGCATATAAATTCCTGCCCATTAAGTGTAAAGGAGGCTTTGAGGATACTGCCTTCTTCACCCGGTCCATTTGCACCGTAACGGGTGATGCTGGTAATTTCGGAGTCTTCAATTAAAGAAGTGTAATAATTCATCGCTTCCTCTGCATTTCCCTGAAACATTAAAAATGGTGTAACCCTCGACATAAAATCCACCCCTATTCCTAATCTTATTATAAACTTTATACCCATACCACTATCCTTTAATCCACTAAAGGGGTCAGACCCCTTTAGTGCTTTACTACACAAAAGCACATATCTGGAAACTAAAAGGCTTACAGTAAAAGGGCCTGCAGAGAGCTGATTCGCTGCCCTGCAAGCCCTTAGTTTTCTATCAATGAGGCTTTTTTTGTAATGATTGCTGCTATTATACGAAGAAGCGTTCTACTTTAATAAGCTCATCCGCTGCTTCACGTTTTTTGGCAATTACATTTGTTGGGGTATGGCGAGTCAGCTTGCGAAGGGCTGACAACATCATGCGCAGCGTATCGCCTTCTTCAACTGCCACCAAGGATTCTTTCGCAATGCTTTCAATTTCATTGAAGGCTTCTTGAACGAAAATTTGTGTATAAAGCAGTTTTTGCTTGTTCTTTTCGACTCCACCCTTCGCAATTGCCTTTTCCGTACGAAGGACAGCAGATTCCATTGCATAGGCAAGAGACACAAGATCAGCAATGTTTGCTAAAATTTCTTGTTCAGTTTCAAGCTTGGCACCATATTTCTGTGCTGCAAGTCCTGCCACCATCAAGCCAACCTTTTTAGCGCTTCTTGTTAAATATTTTTCCTGATCAAGAGGAGCATCGCCAACTTCTTCTGGCATTAACATCATAAGTTCTTCCTGAAGACCCTGTGCTTTTTGAAGAAGCGGAAGCTCGCCGCTGAAAGCTTTCTTCATATACGTTGCTGGAACGATTAAACGGTTGATTTCGTTCGTTCCCTCAAAGATACGGTTAATTCGGGAGTCACGGTATGCTCTTGAGATTTCATACTCATCCATAAAGCCGTAACCGCCATGGATTTGAACGCCTTCATCTACGATATAATCCAGTACCTCAGTTGCAAATACTTTGTTCAAAGAACATTCAATGGCATATTCAGCAATGGACTTTGCTACTTCCTGGCCGCTTTTAGCCTGTTCGTCTGTCAGCGTGCTCATTCTTTCATCAAATAACCCAACTGTACGGTATACGGAGCTTTCAGAAGCATATAGCTTAGACGCCATTGTTCCTAGCTTTTCTTTTGTTAAGTTAAATTGTGAAATAGGTGTTTTGAATTGCTGGCGCTGGTTAGCATATTTGACGGCAATCTCAAATGCTGCCTTTCCGCCGCCTACTGCACCTACTCCTAATTTATAACGGCCGATGTTCAGAATGTTGAAGGCAATTTTGTGTCCTTTGCCTACTTCACCAAGAAGGTTTTCTACAGGCACTTGTGCATCTTCAAGGATTAGAGTACGTGTAGAAGAGCTTTTAATTCCCATTTTCTTTTCTTCTGCTCCTGTTGATACTCCTGGATATTCACGTTCAACAATAAAGGCAGTAAATTTATCGCCGTCAAGCTGAGCATATACCACAAATACATCCGCAAAACCGGCATTGGTAATCCATTGTTTTTCCCCATTTAATAGATAATGTGTACCTGCTTCATTTAAACGGGCAGTAGTTTTCGCACCCCTTGCATCCGATCCTGAGCTTGGCTCAGTCAACGCATAGGCTGCCAGCTTTTCACCTGTTGCTAATGCCGGCAGGTACTTTTGCTTTTGCTCTTCATTTCCGAAAAGGACAATTGGAAGAGAACCAATTCCTACATGGGCACCATGTGAAATAGAAAAGCCGCCTGCTTTAGCCATTTTTTCTGCAATTAAAGCTGAGCTTACTTTATCCAGCGCCAAGCCGCCATATTCTTCTGGAACATCCACACCTAGTAATCCTAACTCACCAGCGCTTTTTAATAATTTTACAGAGCGGTCAAATTCATGTTTTTCTAAGTATTCAACCTGCGGGAGCACTTCATTTGCTACAAAGTCTTCTGTTGTTTTTGCAATCATTTTTTGCTCATCGCTGTAATCTTCTGGTGTAAAAACGCGGTCAAAAGAAATATCTTCAATTAGAAAGCTTCCGCCTTTGATAAGGTTTTCAGTTTGGTTTGCCATGTATACTTCCTCCTTTTAATAAATGAATCTATTTATCTCGCATGTTGATTTCTGCTCCATACGCCCGCTTTTTTTAAAGGCCGTTCAGGCGAGCCTCACGCTGCTGTTTTAGCCAGATGGGTAAAACGCTTTTGCCCATAAAACCCGTGTACCGGCTCCATTATCAATGTGCGAGAATCCATATTGAGCTTTATCCAAACCCTAACAAATAGTGATTAAATTAATTCAAAAACGCCTGCGGCCCCCATTCCACCGCCGATACACATAGTGACTACGCCAAATTGCACATTTCTGCGTTTCATTTCATGGATTAGAGATAAAGTCAGCTTGGCACCGGAACAACCAAGCGGATGTCCTAAAGCAATGGCTCCCCCATTTACATTGACGATTTCCTCGTTTATTCCCAGCTGGCGGATGACCTGAATGGATTGGGAAGCAAATGCTTCATTCAATTCGAATAATCCAATATCAGATAAATCCAGACCGGCAATTTTCAACGCTTTTGGAATCGCTTCTACAGGGCCAATCCCCATAATTTCCGGAGGTACTCCCCCTACGGCAAAGGAGCGGAATTTAGCCAGAGGCTTCAATCCAAGTGAATCGGATTTCTCTCTGTCCATGAGCAATACAGCTGCCGCCCCGTCACTTGTTTGGGACGAATTACCGGCCGTAACCGAGCCTTTCATCGAAAAAGCTGGACGCAGCTTTGATAAAACCTCAAGATTGGTCCCAGGACGTACACCTTCGTCCTGTGTAAACTGAAGCTTTTTCTCCACTAGCTTATTGTCTGCTCCAACTGAACGAAGCGTTACATCAACCGGAACAATTTCATCGTTGAATTTCCCGGCAGCAATCGCCTCTGCAGCTTTTTGATGGCTACGGACAGCAAATGCATCCTGGTCTTCGCGGGAAACACCGAATCTTTGTGCCACCTGCTCTGCTGTATGGCCCATGCTCATATAATATTCCGGTGCTGTTTCTGCTAAAACGGCGTTCGGGCGTACAACATGCCCCATCATTGGGACAAGGCTCATGGATTCTGCACCGCCTGCCATGACGGTATCCGAATGCCCCAGCATTATTCTTTCAGCTCCGTATGCAATGGCCTGTAAGCCGGAAGAACAGTACCGGTTAACCGTTATCGCAGGAACAGTATCAGGAAGCCCGGCCAGTGCACCAATATTCCTTGCCATATTGAGGCCCTGCTCCGCTTCCGGCATGGCACAGCCAATAATTAGATCATCAATGTTTCCTTCGTAGTTTCCCGCACGCTTTAACGTTTCCTTTACAACCAATGCCCCTAAATCATCTGGGCGCACAGTAGCAAGAGTCCCTTTTTTGGACCTGCCTACAGGTGTTCTGGCACCAGCCACAATGACCGCTTCACGCATGTCTTTTCCCCTCTTTCATTAGTATTGCTGCGCTGTATGAATCATGTATTAAACTCTATATAAAAATAATTCTTTTAGGTGTTTGCCTGATAAAAAGACAGACACCTTATAATAGATACCTAGTTTCTTAACGGTTTGCCTTTAACAAGCATATACTGCATGCGCTGCTGTGTTTTCGGCTCAGCAATTAGGCTAAGGAAGGCCTCTCTTTCAAGGTCCAATAGGTATTGCTCATCTACTTCCGTTCCATAAGGGACCTTGCCTCCAGAGATCACATAGGCCACTTTCTTGGCAATTTTCAAATCATGCTCTGAAATATAGCCTGACAGAAGCATGGATTGTGCACCGAGTAGGAGTGTCGCATAGCCCGTTTCCCCAACTACAGGAACTTTCTTGCGAATTGGAGCGTGGTAGCCGCTTTCGTGCAGATTTAAAACCGCTTGTTTGGCATCATAAAGCTGATGATCCGGATTTACGCTGATGCCATCGGCTTCGCTTAAGAAATTATTAAGGCGGGCTTCCTCGCCTGACATCGAAACCTTTGCAAGAGCAATGCTCTCAAATACTTTGTTGGCAACCTTCTGCAAATCAAATTCCACACCATTTGGCATATTTTTCAGATGCTTGATGTAAAGCTCCTTATTTCCGCCGCCGCCAGGAAGAAGGCCGACACCTACTTCTACAAGTCCCATGTACGTTTCCATTGTCGCCTGGATATGTGCAGACGGAAGGCAAACCTCTGCTCCGCCTCCAACAGTCATTTGGAAAGGCGCTGTAACGACCGGCTTGGAGCTGTATTTAATTTTCATCATGGCATTTTGGAATTGGCGTATGACCATATCCAGTTCAAAGAAATTATCATCCTGGGCTTCCATCAGCATCATGGCCAGGTTTGCGCCGACACAGAAGTTTTTGCCCTGATTTCCAATTACAAGACCTTTGTAATTTTTCTCTACTTCATCTACAGAGAAATTAATCATTTGGACGATGTCAATTCCGATGGCATTGCTTTTTGAATGGAACTCAAGCAATGCGACACCGTCTCCAACATCAATCAGGCTTGCACCAGTATTTTCTTTAATCACTTTGCCTTGTTTTTTCAAAGAAGCAAGATCAATGATCTTTGGATTTTGGGCTGCAGCATGATACTCTCCGTTTTGATAATAGAAGACTGTACCGTTTTCTTCCTTATAGAAGGAGGTAAAGCCTTTATCCAGCATTTCTTTTACCCATGCAGGTACTTTAAGACCTTCAGCTTCCATTTTCTTAACGGATTTTTCAACTCCAATGGCATCCCATGTTTCAAATGGGCCTTTGCTCCAGCCGAATCCCCATTTCATCGCTCTGTCAATGGAAACGATGTCATCTGCGATAACGCCCGTTAATTCAGCTGAGTAAACGAAAACAGGTGCCATTATGTTCCAAAGCAAGGATCCTGCCTTATCCTCCGCATAAACAAGCGCTTTCATTTTGTTAGCTGTCCCTTTTACCTGCTTTGCAAGCTCTAACGATGGAGCTTTTAATTTTTTTCTTTCTATATATTCGAACGTTTCAGGATCAAGCTCCAATATTTCCTTGCCCTTTTTAAGGAAAAAGCCCTGTCCCGATTTACTGCCAAGCCAGCCATTTTCAAGCATTTTTTTCATAAAGGAAGGGACTTCAAAAGCTTTCTTTTCCTCCCCCTCCACTTTGTCGTACACATTATTGGCAACATGGATAAATGTATCAAGACCCACTACATCCAATGTCCGGAAGGTGGCACTTTTTGGACGGCCGATCAGG